>JAXDKY010000179.1:0-3359 GCA_034666885.1 Chloroflexota bacterium | reverse complement strand
CGCCTCCTCCATCCGCGCGGCGCGCAGTCGTTCTGGGACCTGCTCCGCCACAAGGTGGAGTTGCTGCCGTCGTGAGCGAGACCGCGGAGACGCCGGGCCGCCTCCTCGAGATGACGGTCTCCGACCTTGCCCTCATCGATCGACTCCGTCTCTCGTTCGACGGCGGCCTCAATGTCATCACCGGCGAAACGGGCGCCGGCAAGAGCCTGCTGATCGATGCCCTCGGCCTGGCGATGGGCGCCCGGGCGGACTCGACCCTCGTCCGCCACGGAGCGGAGGCCGCCCGCGTGGAGGCGCTCTTCGACCGACTGCCGGAGCCCCTGATCGCGGTCCGCGAGGTCGCCGCGAGCGGCCGATCCACGGCCCGCCTCGACGACGCGGCGGTGACGGCCGCCCGGCTTTCGGAGGAGGTTGGGGCGCTGGTCGAGGTCCACGGGCAGAACGACCAGGGTCGACTGCTCGATGAGCGCTGGCAGCGTGACCTCCTCGATGGATTCGGCGGGCACGGGGAGCTCCGAGCGGTCATGGCCGGCGCGGTCGAACGGTGGCGCGAGAACCGGGCGGCGCTGGACGCGGCGGCACTGGATCCTCGCGAGGTGGCGCGCCGGCTCGACCTGCTGGAGCACGAGGCGTCCGAGATCGCCGCCGCGC
Source organism: Chloroflexota bacterium (assembly GCA_034666885.1). GTDB lineage: Bacteria > Chloroflexota > Limnocylindria > Limnocylindrales > CSP1-4 > SPCO01. Next base: position 2,708 of record JAXDKY010000179.1, on the reverse strand, counting down.
ACCTGCGTCCGGGCGAAGCCGACGAGATCCGCGGCCGCCTGACGGCCGCCCAGCATGGCGAGGCGATCGCCCGGGGAGCGGCATCGCTGCGCGAGGCATTGACCCAGGAAGGTGCGGGCGCTCGCGACACCGCCGCCGTTGCGCTCCAGGAGGCGCGCGGCCTCGCCCGCCTCGACCCTCGATTCGAACCCCTGGCCGAGCGGCTGGCCGGTCTCGAGGCCGAGTTGACGGACGTCGCCGACGAGGCGCGCCGGCTCTCGGAGAGTGTCGATCATGACCCCCGGGCGGTGGCCGAACTCGATGCCCGGCTCGGGATCATCCACGGCCTGATCCGCCGCTACGGCGACGACGAGGACGAGGTCATCGCCCACGGCGAACGGGCCGCGGCGGAGGCGGAACGGTTGCGCGGCCTCGACGAGGAGCGTGCGCGGCGCCAGCGAGAGGATGCGGAGCGGCTGGCGGAGGTCGCGACGGCCGCCGCGGCTCTTTCCGCCGCCCGCGCCGTAGCGGCGTCCGCGCTCGGATCGGCGGTCGGCTCGATCCTCGAGGAACTGGGGTTCCCGGCGGATGTCTTCGAGGTCGCTGTGGGCCGTCGAGCGGCCGGGACCGGCGAGCCCGCAGTCGAGATCGATGGCGACGCCGTTGCGTTCGACGCTGCCGGGATCGACCAGGTCGTCTACCGGCTGGCGCCGAACCCCGGCGAGCCCGCCCGGCCGCTGGCGCGCATCGCCTCGGGCGGGGAGCTGTCGCGGGTCGCGCTCGCGATCAAGCGGGTCCTGGCCGAAGCCGATGCGACACCGACCCTCGTGTTCGACGAGGTCGACAGCGGTATCGGCGGCCGCAGCGCGGACCCGGTCGGGCGGAGCCTGTGGGGCCTCGCCCGACGCCACCAGGTCCTGTGCGTCACGCACCTGCCCCAGATCGCGGCGCACGCCGACGCGCATTACCGCATCGCCAAGCGCGAGCGCGAGGGCCGCACGGTGACCGAGGTCGAGCGCCTCGACCGCGAGGGCCGCATCGTGGAACTCGCCGCCATGCTTGGCGGCGGGCCGGGCGATCCCGCGTCCCTCGCGTCGGCCCGCGAGCTGCTCGATCGAGCCGAGACGTGGCGGGGCGGGGGAGCGGCCGTCGGGTCGGCCGGGGCCGATCGATCGGCGTGACCGCCCCGTCCCTCGAGCGGACCGTCGAGGACTACCTGGCGTACCTGCAAGTCGAGCGCGGCCTGGCCCCCGCCACCATCCGGGCGTACCGCGGCGACCTCACCGACTTCGGCGCCTCGCTCGGCGAGGATGGGGCCTGGGCGGGGTCACCCGACGCGGTCGTGCGTTACCTCGCCGCCAGGACGCAGCGGGGGCGGCGGGGCGAGACAGGGCTCGCGCCGACCAGCCTCCGCCGTCGGGCCGCGGCGCTCAAGGGGTTCTACAAGTTCGCGTTCGGCGAGGGCCTGATCGACGTCGACGTCGCATCGCATCTCGACCTGCCCCGCCAGAGCCGCCGCCTGCCCGACACGCTGGACATCGGGGAAGTCGAACGCCTGCTCGAGGCTGCCTCGGCGGCCGGCGTGCGCGACCGGGCCCTGCTCGAGCTGCTCTACGCCGCCGGGCTGCGAGTGAGCGAGGCGATCGGGCTCGACCGTGAGGACCTCTCGCTCGATGGCGCGTTCGTGCGGGTCATCGGCAAGGGCGACAAGGAGCGGCTGGCGCCGATCGGCGAGGTGGCCCTCGACTGGCTCGTGACCTGGCTGGAGGGGCCATGGCCCGACCTGCTCGGGCGCAGCCACGTGGCGCCGGTCCGCGGCGGGCCGCTATTCCTCGGCGATCGCGGCGGGAGGCTCGGCCGGCAGGCGGCGTGGGCCGCGGTGACCGGCGCGGCCAAGCGGGCGGGCCTTGCCGGCAAGGTCAGCCCGCACACGCTCCGCCATTCATTCGCGACGCACCTGCTCGAGGGCGGTGCCGACCTGCGTGTCGTCCAGGAGTTGCTCGGCCATGCGAGTATCTCCACGACCCAGCTGTATACGCACCTGACCGGGGAGCGCATCCGGGACGTCTATCGTCGGGCCCATCCGCGGGCCTGATCGCAGGAGGAAACCCGCCCATGGGTTACGCCGACGGATTGCTCTCGACGGGGGAGCGGGTCGTGCATCGCGAGAAGCAGCACTGGCTCGTGTTCGTGTGGGGCGCCAAGCTGGCCGTCACGGCGATCTTCCTCGGGCTCGTGCTCCTCGTCCTGAGCCAGAGCCTGTCCGCTGACCAGCGCGCCAGCGGGCTCGGGACGGTCCTCGGGATCGGTGTCGCCGCCCTCGTCATCGGCGGACTCGGGGTGTTGGCCTGGCACTTCCTGCGCTACATCAACCAGGAGTACGTGCTGACGAACCGGCGCGTCATCCAGGTGGCCGGGGTGCTCAACAAGACCTCGATGGACAGCTCGCTCGAGAAGATCAACGACGCGCGCCTGTCGCAGTCGATCTTCGGGCGGATGTTCGGGTTCGGCGACCTCGACATCCTGACCGCCGCCGAGACCGGCATCGAGCGGTTTCGCATGATCCGTAACCCCGTCGGGTTCAAGAAGGCGATGCTCGACGCCAAACACGAGTACGAGCGCGACGTCGCCGGCGGCGGGATGGCACCGAGCCCGCCGTTGCGCACGGAGCCCCTGACCCGACCGCCGGCCCCGACGGCCGCAGCGGTCTCGGGCGGGGTCGGTGACGA
>JAXDKY010000178.1:0-7763 GCA_034666885.1 Chloroflexota bacterium | reverse complement strand
GCCATTCCTCGATGTAGTCGTTGTAGGCGCGCTTGCCGGAGCGGCTGGCGGCCTTGTCGATCGCGACCTGGAAGCGCGGGTGGAGCACGATCTTGCTCTGCTTGCGTCCCTCGCGAGCGGTCACCTGAGCGGGGATATCGCGCCACCAGATGGTGGTCATCGTCGACATGGATTCAGATCCCTCCGGACAGCAACGGGGTCACGGGCGGCGCGGGCTGGCCCGTGGCGACCGCGGCGATGGTCGTGGCAAGCTCGCCGTAGCCGGCCTGGCGATGCTCGAAGGTCAGGCCCAGGCGGCGCGCCGCGCGACGGGCGGTTCGGACGAGGTTTGGGTCCTCGGTCTGGGCGAGGTAGACCAGTCGGCGGTAGTTGCCGAAATAGGCGTCGCGTAGCTCGGGATGTCGATCGAGCCCCAGCGCGCTGACGACGAGGCGGTCGAAGTTGCGGGCCAGGAAATCGGTCAGGTAGAAGGTGCCGGGTTCCTTGGCGCTCATCTGCTCGAAGGCCTCGCGGCCGGCATAGAACTCGTAGCAGTGGGCGCCGGCCAGGCGCTCGACGCCTTCCTCGGCGATGACCGGATCGAGCAGGCCGCCGGTGCCGCAATCGGCATAGGCGACGAACACGCGGTCGTAGCCGGCGCGACGGCGGCGGATGCGATCGCGCACGGCGCCCGGGATCCCGCCGGGGCGGTTGTGGAGGGTGGCCGGCAGGCAGGTGATGTCGACGTTGGGGAGATGGCGCGTCAGCGCCACGAGCTCGTTGGCCAGCGCGCCACAGCCGACGATCAAGACACGTGGCTGCGCGGACTCACCAGACGAGCGCGGAGCAGCCCTCCGAGGTCCCGCGTAGCGCGGGCCCGAGGATTCCTCAGACGGCGACGCGGGCACGTCGCTCGTCGATCAGGCGGCGGGCCGTCTCGGCGGCGACGCCGGCATCGCGACAGTAGGCATCTGCCCCGACGGCCATGCCGAACTCCTCGTTGAGCGGCGCGCCGCCGACGAGGACGATGTAGTCGTCACGGATGCCGCGGTCCTTGAGTGTCTGGACCACGACCTTCATGTACGGCATCGTCGTCGTGAGGAGCGCGGACATCCCGAGGATGTCGGGCTTGTGCTCGGTCAGGGCGTTGATGAACTTGTCAGCGTCGGTGTTGATCCCGAGGTCGACGACCTCGAAGCCGGCGCCTTCGAGCATCATCCCGACCAGGTTCTTGCCGATGTCGTGGATGTCGCCCGTGACCGTCCCGATGACGACCTTGCCGACGGGCTCCGCGCCGGTTTCGGCGAGGAGCGGGCGGAGGATCGCCATGCCGGCCTTCATGGCGTTGGCCGCGAGCAGGACCTCGGGCACGAAGAGGATGCCGTCCCGGAAGTCGATGCCGACGATCTTCATGCCCGCGACGAGCGAATCGTCGAGGACCTTGGTGGCGCTGAAGCCGCGCTTGAGGAGGATGTTGGTCCCCTCGACGATCTCGTCCTTCATGCCGTCGTACAGGTCGTTGTGCATCTGCTCGACGAGCTCTTCGTCGGACAGGGCGTTGAGGTCGATGTCCTGGAGGTCGTCGGTCATCGGTCGTGCTCCCGAGGGTGCAAATCAAGGCAAGTATCGTGCTGGCGTCGGTTGGGGTTCCACATCGTGGAACCGTGCCGTATGATGGAACCGCCAGACAGCGAATCTAGCCGACGAAGGGTCCCATGTCCAGCGTCCAATCGATAAGAAGAGCGTTCGACGTGCTCGGTACTCTCGGCGACGGCCCGTTGGGCGTGACCGAGGTGGCCGATCGGGCCGGTCTGCCCAAATCCACGGCGGCGCGTCTGCTGGCCACGCTCGTCGGCGAAGGGGCGGTCGAGCAGGTCCCGGGCGACACGTCGTACCGCCTGGGTCCGCGGCTCATCACGTTGTCCGGTGGTTTCAGCCTGGCGCGCTCGCTGGCGGCCATCGCACGCCCGACGCTCATGGAGCTGGCCGAGGCGTCCGGCGAGGCGGCCGGTCTCGGGATGCCGGACGGCGACCTGATCCACTACATCGACCAGGTGGACACGGTGCATCCGGTCCTCGTTCGGGACTGGACCGGGGCGCGGGCGCCGCTCCATGCCGTGTCATCGGGCCAGGTGCTGCTCGCGTTCCGGACGCCGGCGGCGATCGAGCGCTACCTCGAGCGACCGATGGAGCAGTTCACCGAGCGAACGCTCGCCGACCCGGATGCGGTACGGGAGCGGCTACGGGACATCAGGCGACGCGGTTTCGCGTGGGCGATCGAGGAATTCGACGACGGCATCTCGTCCATCGCGGCGCCGATCGCGGACGCGTCGGGCGAGGTGATCGCCGCGGTCCACGTCCACGGACCGTCCTACCGATTCCCGACGGCGGCGGCGGAATCGGCATTGCCGCAAGTCCTGCTGGCCGGCGCGGCCCGCATCGCGGCGGGCCTGCGCGAGACCTGAGCCGGGAGCGTATCGAGGCCGGCGCCGCGCGGCCTTGGACGGGGCGACGGCACCGAGGGTTCGAGCCCTCGCCAGTCACGCTCGGCCGAACGTGCGTTGAGCGGCTCTAACGTCAAACGAGCGCTGGCCGTTGACTGCTCGTCCGCCATTTGCGGCGCTCAGCGGTCGGTTTGAGCCCTGGATGCCGCCTCGACCGTCACGTGCGCCGCCGGCCGAGCGATCAACGAAGGAGGTTCGTCGCTAGAACCGCCTAGCGACTCGCGAGGGCCACATCGGCGCGGTACTGGGTGACGGAGTAGTGGGATAGCCCATCGAGTCAGTTCGTGGGGCTGGCTCCGACCGGCTCGAGGTCGATGGTCCGGACCTGGCGGGTCTTGCCGGCCTCGGTGCGGACGATCGCGGAGGGGATGACGCCCCCGGTGCCGAGCTTTTCGATGACGGCGATCTCGCCGGCATACAGGCCGTTGCCGGCGATGCGCACTCGTCCGCCGACGGCGAGACCGGTGCGGCCCTTGCCGGCGGTCAGATCGATCGTCGCGACGGTGGGGCGGACGTAGGGAGGATCAGTGGGCAGCCCGGTTGCGGGCGCGGGTCGGTTGGAGGTCTTGGCCGGGGGATATGTGACTTTCCGTTTTCGCATTGGCTCTCCTGCAAGGCCGGCCTCGGAAGGTCGAGGTCGAACCGCGTGAACCATCGCACATCCGGTCAAGACGGGCGGGAACTGAAGCGGTCGTTGGGGTACTGGACGATGGGGCCCGGCTACAGTGAGGCCGTGGCTGGACGTTGTTGGGCAACCGTCAGGGTCCCTGCGGAAGAGATGGACAACCTCCCCTACAAGGCGTACCGAGGTTTTCCTGACGGACCTCGGCAACCGATGCCGGTACCGGACGTGCTCCTCATCGACCAACAGTCGGAGGGCTTCTACCTGCTCGGGTACACGGCCGACGGTGAATTCGCGGGTGACACCTGGCATCGAGATCTGGACGAAGCGAGGGGGCAGGCCGACTTCGCCTACGGTCTCTATCTGGGCGAGTGGAATGCCATCCCTGATGACACCAAGGATCCCGTCAGGTACGCGCTTGATCAGCTCGCGGCGGACTAGTCGCGGCACCCGGAAACGATGCCCCGCCGCTACTCGGGAGCGGCGTCCTTGGCGGCCTTCTTGACCTTGGCGGCTCTCGCTTCTACGTCGGCTGCCAGTGCTGCGGCGGCTTCTGCAGCTGAGGCCTGCGCGTCGTCGAGGGTCGCGGCTGGGTCGATGCTGTCTGGCCGGTGGTTGGCGCGCACCTCAGCGAGCTGGGCGTTCACCGAAGCCTGGATCTCGCGGGTTCGGGCTTCGAGCTGGTCGCCGATCTCGCCGAGCTTCCGATCGACTCGATATTGGTCGCGGAAACGCTCGCCGGATCGGGACATGTACCAGGCCGCGGCACCCGCTGCCAGGGCCACGCCGGTGATCACGCCGCTCATGAAACCCATCGGGCCGTCTCCTTTAGTTGCCGGCACCGATCCCTCGCGCCCGGTGCCGTCGCGCACCGACGAGTGTAGCGCTCCCCGATCCCGGCCTTGACAATCCCGCGGCGGTACCTAGGATCGTGCTACATCACATTACGAGGTAGTCACCCATGGGCCTGGATACGCAACTGCTCAAGGGCACGACGCCCCTTCTCGTCCTGACCGTGATCGGGGATGGTGAGCTGTATGGGTACGAGATCGCGCAACGCATCCGCGAGAGCAGCGGTGGCGCGTTCGCCCCATCCGAGGGTTCGCTCTACCCGGCGCTCCATCGACTCGAGGCGGACGGTGCGCTCACGGCCGTTTGGCGCGCCAGCGATCGCGGCCCACGCCGCCGCTACTACCGGCTCACGCCCAAGGGGCACAGCCTCCTCGTCGAGAACCGTGACCGCTTCGCCGCGTTCATCGCCGGTGTTCGTGGCGTCACGGCGGGGCTGACGGATGTCTGACCCGCGAGCGGACCGCGATGCCTACCTCGACCAGGTGGCCGGTCGCCTCCGACTGCCTGATGAAGAGGCCACCGACGTCCTCGACGAGCTTCGCAGCCACCTCGCCGAGAGTGCCGCGGGTCTCATCTCGGAAGGGCTGACGCCCGAGCAGGCGCAGCGCGAATCGATCGCCCGCCTCGGCAACCCAGGTGACCTGGCTGATGGGATCCGCACCGCCCGCCAGACCCGCCGCAGGCTACTGGCTGCAGCCGGGGCGGGCGTCATCGCCGCGACGAGTGGCTTGTTCTGGGGATGGCTCTTCGCCGCCGCGCTGACGACTCTGGCAGGCGTCGTCGCCACGATCCTCATCTCGCTCGGCCTCCAGATCCTCCAGCTGAGCTCGCCGGGCTGGCAGCCGGCGACCGATCTGCTGTCAATCCCGTTCGCGCTGTTCGTCCCGGGTTACGCGGCTCACCGCATGGTGGGGGCGATCTCGGCCCGGTCGGGCCGTCCGGTCACGACCATCCAACGCCCACTCGCCCTGGTCGGAGCCGGTGTCCTCGCCATCGCCTTTGTCTTCCTCGTGCGGAGCGATCTGAACCCCGTCAAGGTCTTCACCGCGCTCCTCATCCCGGTGGGTTTCGCAGGTGGCGCGATGCTGGCGCGCGACGGGAGCTCGGCTCGGCTGCGACGGTTGCCCGGCCGCTGGGTCGTGGCGATCTTCGTCATCGCGACGCTGGCCATCACCGCCTTTGCGGCAGCCACGCTCGAGATCAATCCGACGGGTGAGTACACCGTCGACGACGGCGTGGCGCGGATCGGCGCGCCCGCTCTTGAAGTCCTCGGCGACGGGTGGCTCGAGCAGAGCTCGACCGGCCTCGGGTTCACGAGCGGCGTGGACCTCACGCCGACGCCACCCAACCTGCTCGATGGTTGGCGCGACCTGCGGCTCGAGGCGTGGCCGGTGGTCGACCGCGTCGGCCCCATCGACGTCCTCGGCGACGAGCCGGCGGTGGCCGCACCGATGGCGCGTGACGAGTTCGGGTCGTACGCGGCAGAACTCGACGTCGGCACGGCCAAGGTCCAGCGCTGGTATGTCATCGCGACGACCGGCATCGCGCCGAACGGAAGCCGCTACCTCCTCACCGGACCCGATGGGCCGGTCCCGTCGCGGCCGTGGACCGGCACGGTGTGGGAGTACCTGACGACCCCTTGATCCTCAGTCCAGACCGACCGCCGCGTCCGTCAGCCATGCCGCGAGATAGGCCGCGAACGAGGGCCTGACGAGGACCCGGAAGGCCGGCTCCACAGCCGGGCCGACGGGCACGATGATCACGTTCGCTCGCGCCAACAGGGTCTGGGCGCACATGCCGGGCTTGAAGTGCCGCTCGTGCAGATCCAGCGAGCAGCCGAACGCCAGGAGGTCGCGCGCGCGCGGTCCACTGACCGACAGCGTCGTCCGGTTGGCCGATACATCGACGACCGCCCCCCGGCCGTCACCGATCGCGTCGCGGAGAGAGGTCTCGAGCGCGGGGCCGGTGTCAGGCTCGCCCAGTATCAGCCACTCGTCGGGGCCCAGCCACAGGACGTGACGCGTGCCGTCGTCCGACACGACCGCCGTGTTCGGCTCGGTCGGCGGGCGGCCGCCGATGGCCTCGGTGAGTCGAGCCATCAGGGCGGCGTCGGCGGGATCGGCCCGCAGGTCGATCTGGACGAGGAACGGCAGCTCGCGCACGCGCGCAGGCAGTGCCGTGCCCTCGAGCGGCGAGCGCGCCCGCAATCCGGTCGTCATGCCGCGGGCTCCCCGTCACGGCGCCGGTTCTCGGGGTCGAACACGACCGACTCGACGATCTCGGCCTCGATGGTCCGGTCGACGAGCGGCGCGAGGACCCGCTCTCCGATGCGATCGCGGCCGCCCTTGACCAGCGCTAGCGCGAAGGTCCGCCCGAGCGCCGCGCTCCGGTAGGACGACGTCACGTGCCCCAGCATCGGCACCGGGGTCGTGCCGAGGTCGGCGTCGGTCGCCACGAGCTGGGCGCCCTCGGGCAGCACGGCGTCGGGGTCGGTCGGGAGCAGGGCCACGAGGTGTTTTCGATCGGGGCGCTGGGAATCCGGTCGTCGATGCGATCGCCGACCGATGAAGTCCTTCTTCGTCGAGACCGCCCAGCTCATGCCGAGGTCCTGCGGCGTGACCGTGCCGTCGGTCTCCTGGCCGATGATCGGGTAGCCCTTCTCGGCGCGCAGGACGTGCATCGCCTCCGTCCCGTACGGCGTGATCCCGAGCGGCTCGCCGGCCGCCATCACCGCCTCCCACAGCGCGAGGCCGTACCAGGTCGGGACGTTGAGCTCGAAGGCGAGCTCCCCGGAGAACGAGATGCGGAACACGCGCCCGGGCGTGCCCGCGATGACCGCCTCGCGCCAGGTCATGAACGGGAACGCCTCGTTCGATACATCCAGATCCGGCGCCAGCGCCCCGACGACCTCGCGGGCGCGCGGCCCGACGACCGCGACCGTGGTCCATTGCTCCGTGACGCTGGCCGCGTGCACGCGCAGCTCGGGCCACTCGGTCTGGAGCCACTCCTCGAGGTGGTCGAGGACCGCTGCGGCATTGCCGGTCGTCGTGGTCATGTGGAACCGTTGCTCACCGATCCGGGTGGTCACGCCGTCGTCGAAGACCATCCCGTCGGCGCGGCACATGACGCCGTACCGGCAGGCGCCCACCTTCAGGGTCGAGAACGTGTTGGTGTAGACCCGGTCGAGGAAGACGCCGGCGTCCGGCCCCTGGATGTCGATCTTGCCGAGGGTCGTGGCGTCCATGACCGCGACCCGGGCTCGGGCGGCGGCGCACTCGCGCAGGACGGCCTCGTCCATCGATTCACGGTCTCGCGGGAAGTAGCGAGGGCGCTTCCACTGGCCGACGTCCTCGAAGACGGCGCCGTTCGCGACGTGCCATGACTGGATCGGCGTCGTGCGGACCGGGTCCGCGAGCTGCGTGCCGCGATCACGCGCGGCGAGCTGGGCGAAGCTGACGGGCACGGTCGGTGGGCGGAACGTTGGGACGCCGACCGCGCCGACCTCCTGGCCCAGGATCGACGCCGCGATGGCACTGGCCACGACGCCACCGCTTCGCCCCTGCTCGATGCCGGTGCCGATCGTCGTGTAGCGCTTCACGTGCTCGATCGATTCGAGGCCCGCGCCGAGCGCCCGTTGCAGGTCGCGCACGGTCGCGTCGCGTCCGGTGTCGACGTAATGGGTCGCCCATGCATCCTCGGTCGCGGGGCCGGGCGGCGGCACCACCCAGGTCGGGACGATCTCGCCGAGGCCGTCGATGTCGCCGGCCGCGGCGCCGACGACCTCGATCCGGCCGTGCGGGCCGGGC
>JAXDKY010000177.1:0-18046 GCA_034666885.1 Chloroflexota bacterium | reverse complement strand
GACTCCACCGCAGCCCGCCGCTCCCTAGCGGACCGGCTGACCGGGCACCAGGGTCAGTCTGAGGCGGTCGACTCCAGGCGACGCCGGAGGGCTTCGATATCGAGGGCGGCGGCGCGCTCGACCTGCGGCCGTGCCATCGATTCGAACATCCGATAGCGCAGCGGCAACGCGATGCGGATCGACCAGCGCAGCCGTGTGCCGTTGCTGTCGCCATCGGGCGCGAGAGCGGCGTCGATGTCGATGGTCACGCCGTCGCCGTCGCGACCGTGGAGCGCGAAGCGGGTCGGTGGCTCGAGGGCGGTCACCTGCGCCTCGAAGGTGCCGGCTCGACCGGCGGCCCGCTGTTCGACCTTGACGTGCTCGCCCTCGACGAGCGGCCCTTCCGTCGCACGCCCGACGCCGATGATGCCACTGGCGATGAGCCACGACGGCCACCGCTCGATGTCGGCGATATCGGCGAAGACCTCGGCCGGCGGCCGGCTGACCGTCGCCTCGATGGTGACGGCGATCGCCATCAGTTCGGCTCGTCCGGCACCGGTCTGAGGCGGAACGACGGCCCGTGGCCGAGCTTCTCGGCCGGCGTGCCGTAGCGCAGGATCAGGGCCGCGATCGCGCGGTTGTGGTCGGGACCCTCCAACGGCTCGGCGATGGCCTTGAAGTGCCGGCCGCCGATGTCGACCCGGCAGGTCGGCTCGACCAGGAGGTTGCGCGCCCAGGCCGTGCTGTCGTCGTTGGCCGCCACCAGCACCGAGCCATCCGGCTCGTCCGCGAACCCGACCGCGACCGAACGCGGTCGACCGGTCCTGCGGCCCTTGGTCGTCAGCCAGACGACCCGGCCATGGCCGGCCATGGTCTTGCCGATGTCGGTCGTGTCGTGCTCCGGCCCGCTCAGCGCGCGCGCTGCCAGGACTTGCCTTCGGTCTGGGTGGAAGGCGCGTAGACCATCTCGACCCCCTGCATCTCGCGGATCGTCCGGGCCCCGAGGGCGGCCATCGACTGGCGAAGGGCGCCGACCAGGTTCTCGCTGCCGTCGGTCACGTGGGCCGGGCCCAGGAGGATCCGCTCCAGCGAGCCGGTGGTGCCGACCTTGATGCGCGTGCCACGCGGAAGGGTCGGCGACGGCGCCGCCATCCCCCAGTTCGTGCCCCGGCCGGGGGCTTCCTCGGCCTTGGCCAGTGGCGAGCCGATCATCAGGACGTCCGCGCCCGCGGCGATGGCCTTCGCCAGCTCGCCACCGCGACGCATGCCGCCGTCGGCGACCACCGGGACGTAGCGGCCGGTCTCCTGGTGGTAGGCGTCGCGGGCTGCCGCCACGTCGCTGATGGCCGTGACCTGCGGGACGCCGATGCCGAGGACCTCACGGGTGGTGCAGGCGGCGCCCGGGCCCACGCCCACGAAGACGGCCGCCGCGCCCTGTTCCATGAGCGCGAAGGCGGCTTCGGCGTTCGTCGTGTTGCCGACCGCGACCGGGATCGGCATGTAGCGGGTGAACTCGGCCAAGGAGAGCGGGTCGTAGTCGGTCGCGAGGTGGCGGGCGCTGCTCACCTGGCTCTGGACGAGGAACAGGTCGGCCCCATGCTCGGCGCAGAACGGCCCGAACCGGCGCGCGGCCCCGGGGGTGGCGGCCACGGCAGCCTTGGACCCGGCGGCGTGGATGGCGTCCAGTCGAGCCGCGATCAGGTCCTCGCGTATCGGCTCCCGGTAGGCCTCGGCGAGCATGTCCTGGACGGCGTCGTCGGGCGCCGTGGCGATGCGCTCCAGGACGACATCGGGGTCGTCGTAGCGGGTCTGGACGCCCTCGAGGTTGAGGACCGCGAGCCCGCCCAGGCGGGCGAGCGCGGCCGCGAGCTTGACGTCCACGACGGCGTCCATGGCGGATGCCAGGATCGGGATCTCGAGCGAGATGCCGCAGAACGCCTGGGTCAGGTCGACGTCGGCGGGTTCGACCGTGTCGGTGCCGGGCGCCAGGGAGACGTCCTCGAATCCATAGGTCGGGCGGATCGTGTCGACCTTCGAGTGGAACACGCGCCGGCTGGCCGCGGGGGTCGCCTCGGGGAACTGGGTTCGGTCGATCACGTGGCCCTCCTGTGCCGCCTCACGGTGGGCTGCCTCTCGACCCCGAGTCTACCAGCCGGTCGGGTCGGGGCCGGTTCAGCGGATCAATGTGGCCGTCGATCGCCCTCGAGCGTCAGCTCGAACCAGGGGGCACGTTCCGGGTCGGACAGGTCGTCGCGGATCCGCTCGATCGCCGTGCGGTAGCCCGGCCAGATGACCTCGCGGTGGGCCTCGTCGACCGGCACCCAGCGGGCGGCGTCGTGCTCGTGGGAGAGAACCGGCTCGGCATCGGGTCGAAGCCACACCGCGAAGACGGCAGCGGTCACCACCCCATCCATGGACGGCTCGTGGAACTGGTTGACGAGGTCGAGGTCGTAGAAGGCCTCGATGTCGACCGGACCATAGCCGGTCTCCTCGCGCAGCTCGCGCAGCGCACCGATCGCGACGCGCTCGCCGACCTCGAGCGAGCCCGACACGCACTGCCACAACCCGGGCAGGATGCGGCCCGGGGAACGGCGCAGCAGCAGGATCTCCGGTCGTGCCACGCCTCGGGCGGTCCGACCCACCCGGAACATCCAGCAGTCGACGAGGTCGGGGCGGTAGGGGCTCACCCGCGCATCATCGTGAGTAGCTGTTCTTGACGCGTCGTCATCGGTGGCCGTTGGCCATGCGCACGGACTCCGGAAGCTGGCGAAGGCGCCACATGGCCACGATCCCGACGACCGGCCCCAGCGCCAGCATCGCGAAAGCGATCCGCCACCCGGCGCCATCCGTCGGGTCGATCAGGCCGATGGCGAGGATGGTGACGGAGGTGAAGACGAAGCCCGAGGCCAACTGCAGCGCGAGCGCCGACCCCGCGGTCCCCGGCGGCGCCAGCTCCGAGACCGCGGCCGAGAACTGGGCGGAGTCCGCGATGATCGAGATTCCCCACACGACACCGAGGCCGACGACGAGCACCGGCGGCGCGCCGAAGGCAAGGGCCACGGCCACGGCGCAGGACCCCGACACCGCCATGGCGACGATCGTGGTCTTCGTCCGGCCGAACCGGTCCGCGACCGCCCCGGCGACGACGCAGCCGACGGCCCCTGACGCGACCACCACGAACGCGCCGAGGCTGGCCAGGCGTGGGTCCGTAACGCCGGCGGCCGCCAGGCTCGCGACGAGGTAGAGCGGAACCCAGGTCCACATCGCGAACAGCTCCCACATGTGACCGAGGTAGCCGAGGTTGGCCAGCCGGACCGCCGGTTCGCGAAAGGCCCGCGCAGCGATCTGGACCGAGAACCGCGGCGAGGGGGTCTCGAACGGACCGGGCTTGACGACGAGGATCACGATGGCCGCCCCGACCAGGCAGGCGACGCTCGCGGCCGTGATCACGACCCGCCAATCGGCCGCGGCCGCCCCACCGACGGCTCGGAACAACAACGGCAGCGCCGTACCGAGCGTCAGCGCGCCGATGATCGTGCCCGTGGCGAGGCCGCGCTCCCGGCGGAACCACCCGGCGACGAGCTTGAGGGCGACCGGATAGGCCGCGGCCTGCGCGACCCCGGTCAGGACCCGGAACGGCAGCGCGCTCGCCAGGTCCGTCGCCACCCAGGCGAAGCCGAGGTTGGCCAGTCCGGCCGCCGCAGCGCCCAGCGCGAACAGCCGAGGACCAGGCACGACGTCCGGTGCCCCGATCGCCGCGAGCGCGATCGCCGAGACCGCGAAGCCCAGGAGGCCCGCGATGGTCAGGATCGGGAGGCCGAGGCCATCGAGACCCCATTCCGCGCGCAGGGTCGGTGCCACGGCCGAGGCCGCGAACGACGGCGACATCGCGCACAGCAGGCCCAGGGAGATCGCCGCCAGTTGCGTCCAACGCCCCATGGGCGCCGCTTCGTCCGCGGTATCGGTCAAGGTCCGGCTACAGCCGCTCGAACCGCTCGACCGGGACCACGAACACCGTGGCGCCGCCAACCTCGACCTCGAGCGGGTACGGCATGAAGAACTCGCCGGGCTCCATGATCGGCGGCATCGGGTTGACGACCTGGGTCCGCGACGTGCAGTTCTCGCGCACGATCGACACGACCTCGTCGACCTCGGCGTCCTCGACGCCCAGCAGGACCGTGGCATTCGATTGCTTCAGGAAGCCACCCGAGCTGTGCAACCGGGTGGCGCGGAACTCCTTTTCGAGCAGGGCGTCGACGAGGGCCCCGGCATCCTCGTTATGGACGATCGCGACAACGAGCTTCATCGGGGGGAGTATCCGTGCCGGTCGGTGCCCGGTCAACGCGATTTCGCGGCGATTCGGGCGGTGTACGATGCGCGCTCCGAAGCCCAGCTCCGAAGCACGCAAGCCCGCAGGAGTCCGACCCGTGCCCGTCGACGGTCCTTCCCGCGATCCACGCACCAGGCTGCCGGCCGCGATCGCCGCCGCCGCAGCCGGCGACGACCTCGATACGTCGCTGCAGGCGATCCTCGCTGCCGGGGTCGAGGCACTCGCCCCGGCGGCCGCCGCGATCTTCCTGTCGGACCCGGATCGTCCGGGATTGACGCTCGCTGCATCGCACGGCGTCCCCGACGGGAGCTCGCTGCTGATCGATGCGCAGGACCCGGCGCACCCCTTCGCCGAAGCCGTGGCAGGACGCGCGGCGCTGTTCGATGTCGAGGCGACGTCGGCGTCCGGGGAAGCGGCGGTGGGTGCCTACCTGCCGTTGCTGGTCGCCAGCGGCGGCGTCGAGGCCGTGCTCGGGTCGATCGGGATGATCTGGCCGGCACCGCACGTCGTCTCGGACGAGGACCGCGAGGCGATCGGCGCCCTGGCCTCGCTGTCAGCGCTGGCCGTCGACCGGGCACGACTGGCGTCCACCGCCTCGGAGCGCTCCGAGTGGTTCGAGCGGATGGCCCACACCGACCCGCTGACGGGCCTCGCGAACGAGCGGACCGTCTCCCGCATCCTGGAGCTCGAGCTGGCGCGGGCCGGGCGGCAGGGCAGCGAGCTGTCGCTGGCGATGTTCGACGTCGACGATTTCCGCGCCACGAACGAGCAGGGCGGTCATGTCGCGGGGGACGAGGTGCTCCGCCAGGTCGCGGCCGTCCTGGCCGAGTCGGTCCGCCTGGTCGACACGGTCGGACGGATCGGTGGCGACGAGTTCGTCCTGGTCGCCCCGGGCTCGGCCGGTGCGATGGTCGCCCGTCGCGTGCTCGAAGGCATCGCGGCACTCCCCGCCGTCGCCGGCAGGACCTTGTCCGTGTCGGCGGGCGTGGCCCGCTTCCCGGCGGACGGCACCGATTCGGAAACGTTGATCGCGGCGGCAACCGCCGCCCTCGCCCAGGCCAAGACCTCGGGCGCGGGGACAGTCTCGGACGCTCCGGCGGAAGTCGCGGAGCAGCCGGCCGCAGAGGCCTCGGCGGGCAGTTCAGCGTAAGGGGTGAGCGTGATGATGGAAGCGACGCTCCCGCGGCCGACCGAGATGCGACCGCGGTTCTCATGGTTCGTTGCGGTCGTTGGGGTGGCCCTGGCGGCCGTGATCGTGGTCGTGGCCGTGACCCAGGCCCGCGGTCCGTATCCCCTGGAGGGCGGCGGAAGCTCGGTGTCGAGCCCGGCTTTGATAGGCCAACCGACCCACACGGTCGTCGTCTTCATGCAGCCGCGCGCGGGTGACAGGATCGAGCTGCTGGGCGCCGAGCAGATCGGTTTCCCGCCGGACGTGCAGCCCACGCTGTACCTCTCGCGCGCGATCCCGGAGGCCGACGGTAGCTGGTTGACGGGGGAGGCACTCGAGCCGCTCGCGAGTGCCGTGATCGAGACACCGGCTGGCGCTTCTCCCGCCCCCCAGTACGGAGTCGGCATCGTGGCCGAGATGACCCCGACGAAGGCGGGGACCTACGAGCTCACCGGGGTCCGACTACGGTTCCGGATCAACGGTGGCGGGGAGCAGGTCCGAGAGGGCACGTCCGTGATCTGGACGGTCTGCGCCGATGACCCCGCCCCGACGAACTGCGAGCCGCCGCCCGACGAAGGCTCCTAGACGAAGGCTTCCTAGCTGCCCGACCGCGCGCGCACCGATCGCGGTCCGGTGCCGAGACTGAGCCGCGCATCGGCCGCCGACGCGATCACGCTGGCCACGGAATCCTTGGTGGCCGTCGCATCGACGACCACGACCCGCTCAGGCTCGGCACGGGCGATCGCCAGGAACCCGGCCCGCACCCGCCGATGGAAATCGAGGTCGAACTCGGCCTCGAACCGGGTCACGTCGCCGGGCGCCTTGCGCGCCAGCCCGACCTCCACCGGGAGATCGAGCAGCAGCGTCAGGTCCGGCGTGAGGCCGTCGGTGGCGAGGTCGGCCAGCGCCCGCAGGCTCTCGAGCGGGACCCCCGCGCCGTGGCCCTGGTAGGCGAGGGTCGAGTCCGCGAAGCGCGCGCAGACCACGGTCGTCCCGGCTTCGAGGGCGGGGCGGATGACCTCGCGCACGATCTGCCGGCGTGCGGCGTTGAACAGCAGGGCGTCCGTCAGCGGATCGGTCGGGGCCGCCCCCGCACCCGTTCGCGCGAGCAACACCTCACGCAGCCGCTCGCCGAGCCACGTCCCGCCCGGCTCGCGCGTGAGCAGCACCTCCGCGCCCAGGCCGGATAGGTGCTCGCGGAGCCGCTCAGCCTGGGTCGTCTTGCCGCCGCCGTCGGGCCCGTCGATGGTGATGAACGCGCCGTGACCGGCCGCCGCCGAGCGTGGGGACATCGGCGCGAGTGTAGCCGACTGATACGCGCCGCCAGATTCCGTTCACATCCAGTTCGCGCGGAGCCCGTACCATCCCAGCCATGGAACAGCGGGGAGTCCCTGGCCAGCCGATGCGTGCCCGTCGTGCCCTGGCCCTCGTGCTGGCGCTGCTGGCGGTCGTGCTCGTCCCTGTGGCGGTCGCGGCCCATCCGCTGGGCAATTTCACGATCAACCATTACGCCGAGATCCGCATCGAGCCGGATCGCGTGCTGCTCGACGTCGTCATCGACAAGGCCGAGATCGCCGCGTTCCAGGCGCGCCAGGGGTTCGACCTGGACGGCGACGGGTCCGTTTCCGACGAAGAGATCGACGCCGGCAGGGTCAGCGGCTGCGCCGACCTGACAGAGGACCTCGTCCTGACCGTGGATGGCACCGAGCTGGAGCTTCGGACGATCGAGGCGGGCCTCACCTTCCCGCCCGGAGTTGGCGGACTCTCCACGATGCGCCTGGTGTGTGAGTTCGAGGCCACCCTCGCCGCCCCCATCGGCGCGGAGCCGACACGGATCGCCTTCACGGACGAGTCGTCGCCGAATCGGCTCGGCTGGCGGGAGATCCTCACCCGCGGCTCGGGCGTCACGATCGGGATCGTGGAGGGTGAGCTGCGGGACGAGACGATCTCCGCGCGATTGACCGCCTACCCGCGGGAGCTCGCGTCGCGCCCACCAGCCGACAAGACCGTGGTCGTCAGCGCCACCGCCGGCGGCGACGTCCTCCCGCCGCTCGACATCCCCGATGCGACGCCGGTGGCCGGCGTCCCGGCGAGCGAGCCGCCTGCCGCGACGCCCGCCGCGACCCCACCCGCATCCGCGGCGCCGGGTGCGTCGCCGGGCTCGCCGGACCCCGCTCCCCCCGGCAGCATCGACGCGAGCGAGCTGCCGGAGATCTTCCGGCAGGACCTCACCCCGCTCGTGCTTCTCGTCTCGTTGTTGACCGCGGCGGCCCTCGGCGCGGGTCACGCCCTGACCCCGGGGCACGGCAAGACGATCATGGCCGCCTACCTCGTCGGGACCCGGGGCACGCCGCTCCACGCCCTCGGTCTCGGCCTGTCAGTCAGCCTGTCGCACACGATCGGGATCGTCGTCCTGGCCGCGGTGGTCGTCGGCGCGTCCGATGTGCTGCCGGCTGACGTCGTCGTGCGGTGGGCGCCGCTCGTCGCGGCGCTGTCGATCGTCCTGATCGGCGGCTGGATGCTGGCCGGTGAGCTGCGCCGGCGTCGACCCTGGGCCAGTCACCCGCACGCCACCGAGCATCGGCACGACGACCACGGGCACCCGCATGACCACGATCACGACCATGCCGCGGAGGCGCCCGACCATGCCGCCGCCCACGACCACGACTCGTCGCACAGCCACGGCGGGACGTCCCACAGCCACGTCCCACCCCCCGGCTCCCCGCTCAGCTGGCGGAGCCTCTTCGCGATGGGTCTTGCCGGCGGGCTCATCCCCTCGACGAGCGCCCTCCTGATCCTGCTCGGTTCCATCGCGGCGGGACGCCCGGTGTTCGGGTTCGTGCTGGTCGTGGCGTTCGGTCTGGGCATGGCAGCGGTGATGAGCGTCCTGGGACTGGGGATCGTGTTTGCGCGCGATCGCCTCGACCGGCTCCGTGGCCTCGGGCTCGGCCGCATCCCCGACGTCGTGCCGCTGGTTGCGGCGGTGCTCGTCTTCGGCCTCGGCCTCTACCTGACGGTGGGGGCGGTGCGCGGCATCGCCGCCGCGGTCTGATAGGGCATCCTCCCGACTGTCTGGCCCATCCCCCTCTGCTAGATTGGCCGACGCATGCGAGACCTGACCCAGCGAGCCCTCGATACGGCCACCTCCCTGGGCGCCGGGTACGCCGACACCCGCGTCGTCCGGCGGCTGGACGAATCGATCGCCATCAAGACCGGACGCGTCGAGGGCGTCGCCTCTGGTGAGAGCGAGGGCTTCGGGGTGCGCGTGCTGGTCGATGGCGCTTGGGGATTCGCGAGCAGCTACATCCTGTCGATGGCCGAGGCCGACCGGGTCGCCGGCGAGGCCGTGCGCATCGCGCGCGCCAGCGCCACGGCCCTGCGCGAGCCGACCGAGCTCGACGATCGTCCGCCTGCGCACGGCACGTTCGAGACACCGGTCAAGGAGGACCCGTTCACGGTCCCGCTCGAGCGCAAGATCGCCGACCTGCTCGCGGCCGACCAGGCCGCGTCCAGGGTCAAGGGCATCGCGTTCACGGAGTCGATGTACGCGGCCCAGCGCGAATGGAAGACCTTCGCCGCGACGGACGGCTCCTACACCGAGCAGACGATCACCCACGTCGGTTCCGCGGTCGAAGCGAACGCGATCGATGGCGACGAGCACCAGCGACGTTCCTATCCCGATTCGGGCGGCGGCTGGCAGGCCGCCGGCTATGAGTTCATCCGCGGCCTCCGACTGGCCGAGCGCGCCGAGCCCCTGGCCGACGAAGCCGTCGCCCTGCTCACCGCGCCGCAGTGCCCGAGCGGCCGTTTCACCGTCATCCTGGACCCCAGCCAGCTCTATCTCCAGGTCCATGAGAGCTGCGGTCACCCGACCGAGTTGGACCGCGTCTTCGGCACCGAGGCGAGCTACGCCGGCACGAGCTTCCTGACGCCCGACAAGCTCGAAGAGGGCTTCCGCTACGGCTCCGACCTCATCGACATCGTGGCCGACGCCACGGCCCCCGGCGGCATGGGCACGTTCGGCTGGGATGACGAGGGCGTGACCGCGCAGGCCGTGCCGCTCGTGAAGAACGGCATCTTCGTCGGCTACCTGAGCTCGCGCGAGACCGCGCCGCGGATCGGGCGCCAGAGCGGCGGCGCGATGCGGGCCGACGGCTGGAACCGCATCCCGTTGATCCGGATGACGAACATCAACCTGCTGCCGAAGCCCGGGATGAGCCTCGACGAGATCGTCGCCGACACCGACGACGGCCTGTACCTGGCCTCCAACCGCTCGTGGTCGATCGACGACCGCCGCCTGAACTTCCAGTTCGCGACCGAGGTCGCGTACGAGGTCAAGGGCGGCAAGAAGGGCCGGCTCTTCAAGAACCCGACCTACACGGGCATCACCTACGAGTTCTGGCGTTCGTGCGACGCCGTCGGCGACGAGCGGAGTTACGTGATGCTCGGCACGCCGAACTGCGGCAAGGGCGAGCCAGGGCAGGTCGGGCATGTCGGTCACGCCGTGCCCGGCGCGCGGTTCCGCGATGTCCAGGTCGGGGTCGGCAAGTGGTAGGACGGGCCACGGCCGGGGGGCGACGATGAACGACGACCGAGCCCGCGACGCGCTGGAGCTCGCGGAACGCGTGCTCGCGCACGCGGAGCGCGAGGGCGCGTCCGAGTCCGAAGCCCTGGTCATCGCCGAGGACGCCGCCCTGACCCGTTTCGCGAACAGTCAGATCCACCAGAACGTATCCGAGACGAACGTTTCGATCAACCTGCGGTTCGTGCTCGGCAAGCGTGTGGCGGTCGCCTCCACCGACCGGACCGACGACGAGGGCCTGCGCCGCCTCGCCGCCAACGCCGCGGCGATCGCCCGGGTGGTGGAGGAGCTCGATGACTGGAGCGGCCTCCCGGAGCCGACCCCGATCGAGCCGGTTCCGGCGGCCTACGCGGCGGCCACGGCCGAGGCCTCGCCCGAGCTGCGGGCCGAAGGCGTCCGCGCCGTCATCGCGGCAGCCGATGACGCGGGCGTCACCGCCTACGGCTCGTATTCGACCGGCACGGACACGACGGCGGTCGCGAACTCGCGCGGCGTTCGCGCTTCGGGTACTCGGACCGTCGCGCAGTTGCTGACCGTGTCGATGGGCCCGGACGGCGGTTCGGGCTACGCCGAGCAGGCCGCGGTCGACGCCACGACGATCGATGCCGCGGCGCTCGGTCGGGAAGCTTCGGAGAAGGCGCGCGCGACCGCGAAGGCGGTCGCCATCGATGCCGGCGACTACCCGGTGGTGCTCGAGGAATACGCCGTCGTCGACCTGCTCGACATGTTGGGGTACCTCGGGTTCTCGGCCCTCGCCGTCCAGGAGGAGCGCAGCTTCGTCGAGATCGGCAGGCGGATCGGCACCGACCTCGTGTCGATCGTCGACGACGGGCGCGATCCGGCTGGCCTGCCCATGGCTTTCGACTACGAGGGCGTTGCGAAGCAGCGCGTCACGCTGCTCGAGGCGGGCGTGTGTCGCGGCGTCGTCTACGACTCCCAGACCGCGGCGCGCGACGGCGTCGCATCGACCGGCCACGGCCTGCCGGCCCCGAACCCATACGGCCCGTTTCCCTTGAACCAGGTGATGGCGGCCGGGACCGCGTCGCGTGAAGAGCTCGTCGGCGGGCTCGAGCGCGGCCTGCTCGTGACCCGGTTCCACTACACGAATCCGGTCCATCCCAAGCTCGCGATCGTGACCGGGATGACCAGAGACGGGACGTTTCTCGTCGAAGGGGGGCGTATCCTCGGGCCCGTGAAGAACCTGCGCTTCACCCAGAGCTATCTCGAGGCGATGGCGGGGACCGTGGCGGTCGCGCAAGAGCGCAAGACGCTGAAGGGGTTCCTGGGTGGCGTGGTCGTACCGGCCCTGCGGATCGAGGGCTGGACCTTCACCGGTACGACCGAGCACTGATGACCGGCGGCGACGCCGACATCTGGGTCTGCGGCCAGTGCCGCTCCGTCAACAAGCTCCGAGCGAAGCAGTGCTACAACTGCCGCACTCCCAAGGATCGTGCCGAGGTCGACCCGGCCGCGATCGAGGGCACGGGTCACGGGCAGCTCCGCGAGATCGCCCTGCCGGAGTTCCGGTCCTCGCGCGGTCAGGCGATGCTGGCGACCGTTTCGATCCTGGCGGTTGCGCTGATCCAGGTGATGATGGTGATCGCCGCGACGCGCGTCGCGAACGAGCTCCTGGCTCAGATCGACCTGATTCAGTCCGACCCGGAGTCGACGGTCCCGGC
Source organism: Chloroflexota bacterium (assembly GCA_034666885.1). Classification (GTDB taxonomy): domain Bacteria; phylum Chloroflexota; class Limnocylindria; order Limnocylindrales; family CSP1-4; genus SPCO01. The sequence continues at coordinate 6,308 of JAXDKY010000177.1, read as the reverse complement.
TGACTTCGAGGCCGAGTTCACGGCGAAGTTCGCGAGTATCGCGACGCTCGGCGTGGTCGCGCTCGGAGTCGGAGTCGTGGCTCTTGTCGCCTGGTCCTACTGGCTGAGCAGGGTAGTGAGGGCGATGCCAGCACTGGGCCTCGGCTACCCGGCGGCGAACGCATTCATGGCCTTCGTCGAGAACTTCTTGCCCGGGTTCAACCTGATCCGCGTGCCGGCGATCGTGCGCGATGTCGTGCGTCGGCTTGAGCCCGGGCACAGTCCCGGGCAGGGCCGGGGCGAAGCCCTGATCTTCGCCGCCTGGATCGGTTTGATCGGTGGATTCCTGTTCCCACGGGTCTGGCTTGTGGTCGATTTCTTTCGTGCCGACTCGATCCAGGATGAATTGCGGAACGCGGTCATCGTTGACGGCGTCTCGATCGGTCTCGTCCTGGTCGGGGCGATCTTTTTGATCGCTCTGATCTGGCGCATCGAGGGGCGCATCTCGCGGCGTCGCGCCGAGCAACTCGGGGAACTCTCGCCCGGGCCAGACGCCGAAGTGGCCCTGATCGCGCCGCGGCCCTCCACGCCGATCGGGACGCCCACGCCGTATGACCCGGCAGCGGCGCCGTTCGCCCCCGCGCGCCAGATCGTCGAGACGCCCGGACCGGTCGTGCCAGCTGCGCCGTTCGCCCCGACGCCGGGGGCCTCGGTGCCGGCGTCGGAGCCGATGGTCGCCGGGCCGCTCGGAGCCGAGCCGGCGATGCCGACCACCGCTGAGCTGCTGCATCGACCGATCACCGCGGTGACCGGTGTGGCATCGATCCCGAGCGAAGAACACATCGCGACACCCAGCCACGAGACGCCCGACGTCGAGCGCTTCGCCGATGCCAGGCCGGCTTGGCCCGAGCCGCCGGCCGCGCCGACAGCGCCCGCGGTAGCGCCGCCGTTGGCAGTGCCGCCACCCGAGTCACCATTGGCGCCCACCGCGCCGTCGGCCCAGCCCCAGCCAGCGCCCTTCGCGCAGCCGGAGCCCGCGCCGCTCGCCGAGCCCGCGTCGTTCGCTCAGCCCGAGGCGGGATCGCCCGCCCGAGTACCGACCGGCCCTCGATTGCATGTCCGGGTCAACAGCGCGACATCGATGATCGCGACGCTCGACGGCGAGTCCGAGGCCATCAGCATCCAGGAACTGCGCGCCGCGGCGGACGCCTTGGCTCGTGCCGACGGTTCGATCGTCATCGCCGCGACGCCCACGAACTTCGACGCCCGGAGGCTCGCCCAGCAGGTCTTCGAGATGTTCTCGGCCGCCCAGGTCCCGACCACCATGGAGGACTGACCGGGCGTTCCCGGCTGGCGACTCGGCCCCGCGACGCCGCCGCCGCGCCTCAGCCCGCCGCTGATGGGCGAGGCGCGCCTCGCGAAATGCTGGAATATCGCCCCTGGCGATGCTAAGTCCGGTTCGGTCTGAGCTGGGCCGCTGGAACGGCCGGGATATCGCCAGAGCCGATTTCCCGGGCTCGATGAGCCGGAAATGAGCCCGTCGACAATGCAGCTCCGCGATGACCGACACTTACCATCGCTGGTGGCGATATTCGGAGGGATCGGCGGCGGCACCTGGCACCGGGGCGCCGGCCAAGGGGAGCAGGGGCGCCCGCCACCCGCCCATCCAGACAAACCCAGCGACCCTATGGAGGCCCGATGCCCGCGTTCGATGTCGAAGCCCTGCGAGCCGAGTTCCCCGCCCTCGCTCGGGAGCAGGACGGCCGGCCCGTCGCCTTCCTGGATGGCCCCGGCGGCACCCAGGTCCCGCAGCGCGTCATCGACGCCGTCGCCGACTACTTCACGGCATCGAACGCCAACAGCGGCGGCGCCTTCACGACGAGCGAGCTGAGCGACGCGATCGCCGACGAGGCGCACGCCGCGGTCGCCGACTTCCTCGGTGCCGCGAGCCCAGACGAGATCAAGCTCGGCTACAACATGTCGACCCTCACGCTGCACATCGGCCGGAGCATCGGGGCGACCCTCGGTCCGGGCGACGAGATCGTCGTGACGACCCTCGACCACGAGGCCAACGTCTCGACATGGGAGGCGATGGCGCGGGACCGGGGCGTCACGGTCCAGAAGGTCGACATCCGCCCGGACGACGTCACGCTCGACCTGGAGGACCTCGAGTCGAAGCTCTCGAAGCGGACGAAGCTCGTCGCCGTCGGCTATGCCAGCAACGCGGTCGGCACGATCAATCCGGTCGCCGAGATCGTTGCCCGAGCCCACGAGGTCGGCGCCCTCACCTACGTCGACGCCGTCGCCTACGCGCCGCACGGCCCCATCGATGTCCGCGCGCTCGACACCGACTTCCTCGTGTGCAGCGCCTACAAATGGTTCGGGCCACACCTCGGCGCGCTGTACGGCAAGGCCGATGTCCTCGATTCGCTGCCGGCGTTCAAGGTCCGTCCCGCACACGATCGATTCGAGACCGGCACCCCGGCGTACGAATCGATCGCGGGGACACTCGCGGCGAGCGATTACCTGCGCGACGTCGGGCGGTCCTACGGCGACGTGGCTGGGGCACCGGGTGCGGCCGCTGGCAGCGAGCGCCGCCGTGAGCTCGTCGCGGGCATGACCGCCATCGTGGCGTACGAGCGCGACCTGGTCGCGCGGCTGATCGACGGCCTCCTGGCGATCCCCGCCGTGACCATCCACGGCATCGCCGATCGCGCGCGCGCGGCCGAACGGGTGCCGACCGTTTCCGTCTCCATCGACGGCGTCGAGCCACGGGCGGCCGCGGAGGCGCTCGGGCGGGACGGCATCTACGTCTGGGACGGCGACTTCTACGCCACCGGGTTGATCGAGCGGCTCGGCAAGGCCGACGTCGGTGGCGTGCTCCGGCTCGGGCTCGTTCACTACAACACGGCCGCCGAGGTCGACCGAACGCTCGAGGCAGTCGAGCGCATCGCCGGAGGCTGAGTCGATGTCGATCGTCGAGGGCTATCGATTCGAGTCGATGGTGGGCGACCCGGACGACCATCGACCCGACACCTTCTGGGCGCTGCTCGTGGATCCGGGCGACGACCACGGAAGGGTCGATGACCTTGCCGTCATCTCCGAGCGGATCGCCGCCGGCGACCGGATCCCCCTCCATGTCCATCGCGTGAACGAGGTGATCCTGGCCCATGGGCCTGGCCGCTTCACCCTTGGCGACGACGCGCGTGCCGTCGACGATGGCGCCGTCATCTTCATCCCAGCCGGGGTGCCGCACGGCTTCCACAACGACGGGGATCGGCCCCTGCCGCTCCAGGCCGTCTTCCCGACGACGAAGGTGTGGATCCGCACCCTCGAACGGAACCCGGCACCCGGGACCGAGGACGACCTCCCGCAGGCGGGCGCCACGTACGACTTCCGAACCGGCGACGTGGAGTTCGACGCGTCGTGACCGAGCGCGGGGCGGTCAAGGCGCAGCTGGCACGCGGGTTCGATCCGGTCGAGCTGCGGCGGATCAAGCGGCTGTGGGTGCGTCACTCGATCGCCGAGGACCGCCGCGACATCGATGGCCTCATCGCGACGCTCGCCGAGGGTTGCGTGTATGAGATCGTCCCGACCGGGCAGCGCTGGGAGGGCCACGACGGCGCGCGGCGGTTCTACGGGGAGTTGTTCGCGGCGTTCCCGGACAACGCGTTCGCGCTCTCGGAGATCGTCATCGGTCCCCAGGGCGTGTTCGAAGTGGCGACGTTGACCGGGACGAACCAGGGTCCGTGGGCCGGCGTGCCGCCGAGCGGGATGGCGGTCTCGCTCGAGGTGCTGATCTACTTCCCGTGGGATCCCGTCACGGAACGGTTCACCGGGGAGCGGATCTGGTTCGATCGGGGGTCGATCGCCGGCTGACACCGCGAACGAAGTCGTAACGCGGGCGGCCCTACCATGCAGCCATGCCATCCCGTCACGGGCCTGCCAGCGCGGCGCTCGCGATCATCGCGGCCCTGATCGTGGGGGCGTGCGACGCCAGCGCGACGACCAGCTCCCGGCCGCTCGCCACCGGCGAGCCACCGACGGCCCGCATACCGATCATCGTCGACACGGACGTGGACGTGAGCGACATCGGGGCCCTCGCCGTGCTCCTGCGCGATCGCCGCGTCGACGTTCGCGCCGTGACCATCGTGCCGACCGGCACGGGAGTCACCAACTGCGCCGCCGGCCGCCGGGTCATCCAGTACGTCCTGGAGGAGTTCGGCGCCACGACCATCCCGTATGCCTGTGGAAGGGAGGACCGTGGACCGGACGGCCAGCATTTCCCCGATGAGTGGCGACTCAACGCGAACGAAGGCTGGGGGCTGACGATGCCCCCTCGGCCGCAGACCGATCTGCCCGAGGACGCGGTGACGCTCATCACGCGGACCGTGGCGGACAGCCCCAGCGCCCCGACGATCGTGGCGCTTGGTCCGTGGACGAACCTCGAGGACGTCGTGAAGGCCGACTCGACGATCGCCGACCGGATCGCGGCCATCCACGCGATGGGCGGCGCCGTCGACGTGCCGGGCAACGTGATCGTCGGGGACGTGACGGCAGAGAACGGCCTGGAGTGGAACCTCGCCGCGGACCCGTCCGCCGTGAGCATCGTGTTCGGCACCGCGACACCGATCAGCCTCGTCCCCCTCGACGCGACCGACGACGTGCCGGTCCCGCGCGACCTCGCCGAGCGACTGGCCGAGGACCACCAGGCCGCCGGCGCGGACCTCATGTACGAGCTCCTGCAACGCGTCCCGACGCGCATCACCGGGGAGGGGCAGCAGCTCTGGGACGAGCTCGCCGCCCTGGCCCTGGTCGATCCGGATCTCGCGACCTGGGAGGATGCCAACCTGCTCGCGGATAACACCGGCCACCTCACCCGGCACGAGGCCGGTCGACCAGTGCGCGTCGCGACCGCCGCCGATCCAGCCGCGGTCGAGGCGTCGTTCCTCGACGCGCTCCGGGTGGGTCCCGCTCGGGCGACCCCGTTCACCCTCGCCGGCGAGATGACGGTCCACTGGGACGGCTCGACGTGCAGCGCCGACATCACCGACGGCCTGACACCTGGCCTGGTCGCGTTGAAGCTCGTGAACGACACCGGGGATCCCAGTGGCGTCATCATCGTGGGCGTGCGGGAGCCGCATACCTGGGCCGAGCTGCTCGAGCTATTCCCGACCATCGCCGCAGGCGGCGCGACCGCCTCGCCGCCCGATTGGGTCGTCCAGGCCGGAGCCGTGTTCGACGACACTGGAGCCGGCGGCACGACCAGCGGCTCGGTGCGGCTCGAGCCGGGGACATATGGGCCGGTCTGCGTCAGCGGCACGACGCCGGACCCCAAGCTCCGCGCGGGCCAGCCGTTCGTGGTCGCCCCGGCCGGCTAGGAAGCGGAGAGCATCCAGATCCCGGGGTCGGCGGCCAGCGGATCGCCCCCGACCTCCGCGAAGGCTTCGACCGCTCGCCGCAGGTGCACCATCGCGTCGTCGTCCCGGCCGGCGGCATGGAGGACGTCGGCGAGATGGTTCTCGACGGCCCCCTCGAGGTGCCGATCGCCGATCTGGCGGCACAGCTCGGAAGCAGCCACGCCATGCCGCAATCCTTCGTCGACATCGCCCGCCGCGGCCTCGGCGAGGGCCAGGCCGGTCAGGGCCGCGACCCGCGCCGTCGGATCGTCCGGGTCGCTGGCGGCCACGGCTCGCTCGGATTCCGCCCGGGCCGTCGGTGCGTCGCCCGACGCCAGCGCGATCAGGCCGAGTGAACGATGGGCGGCACCGATCGCCGCCGTGTGATCCGCTGCCGTGGCCGTCTCGAGCGCCCGTCGCGCAGCACCGAGGGCACCCGCCAGATCCCCGGCGAGTCGCAACACCACGCTCTGGTCCACGAGGATCCGCGCCATCGAAGCCGGCTCCGTCGCCCCGGCCAGCGCCGCCTCGAGATGCCGGGCCGCGGCCACCAGATCGCCGCGTCGCAGCTGGGCACCCGCGATGAGTCGCTCGATCTCCGGGAGATCCGCCTCGTCCGCGGCCGCAGCGGCCGCCTCGAGCGCGGTGATCGCACCGGCGTAGTCGCCCAGCCGTGTCCGAAGCCGGCCGATCGCCCCGCGCAGGCCGGCCACGTCGGGGTGCCCGAGCGATAGCGCGGCCTCGTCGTGGTCGATCGCCTCGCGATTCGCGAAGACTGCCGCCGCGCGCGCCCCGGCGAGCCGGAATGCCTCGGCCGCCTCGACGGTCCGGCCACCGTCCCGCTCGTGCGCGGCGATGAGCGCAAGGCGGACGAGGTCGTCGCGGCCACTCCCGGCGAGGTCGAGTCGCAACGCCTCGGCCACGCGGCGA
>JAXDKY010000176.1:0-2553 GCA_034666885.1 Chloroflexota bacterium | reverse complement strand
TGCTGGAGACGTTCCGCGGCCTCGCGCCTGCGCGTAAGCCCATCGCGATCCAGCGGTGGAGCGTCCGCCGCGTCCTGCTGATCGTCACGACGGTGCTGCTGCTATTCCTGGCCGTGCTGATGGGGATCGCGTTGTTCATCCCCTCGCGAGGCGACGTGGGGTACGCGAGATGCGGTACGGGCCGGACCATGCAGCTGATGGCACAGGCAGTTCCGACGGCGACGAAGCTGCCATGCATCGGCGACCTCCCACTCGGATGGGGAACGGAGCAGGCGACGGTCGCCCGGGACCGGGCGACATTCACGGTCGCGATCGGGTCCGACATGGTGAGCCCGGTCACCGTCACGTTGGTTCCGAGCTGCCCGGCGGACGCCACGCTCCAGACGATCCCGATCGACGGCGGGTGTGTCACGTACCAGGTGCCGCCCGGGACCGAGCCCGGGTCGGTGCCGTCGTTCGAGGACGGTGGCGGCCTCTCGTTCATGGACCGCAGCGAGCTGGTCGCCGCGATCGAGCGCGACGAGGACCTCGTGCTGTGCGGCGCAGAGGCTCCCGCGTGCGCCCCGGCGCCGGAAGGCTGACGCACGGCTACGCGATTGAAGGGAGCGAGCTCCGAAGCAGCTGATACGCAACCGCGAGGTTCGACAGCGCACCCGACCCGAGCCTAACCACCGTTGGTTCCCCAATCGGGCCAGCGCTCATCGATCGTGGGCGTGTCCGTGATCTGGGTCAGGTCGCTCCCCTCGACCGCCACCGTGTAGATGTCACCACGGTTGTTGGTCCGTAGCCCAAAGACCAGCTCGGCTCCGTCAGGCGACCAACGTGGCTGCGTCGGGGCCCCCGCGGGGAGGTCCACCGTCATGGGCGCGAGGCCGGTGCCGTCGGGGTGCACGAGGTATAGCTCGCGGGAGGGTGTCGTGAATGCGATCCACTGTCCGTCGGGCGACCAACCGCCGGATGAGGCGGCCAGCCCCCAGGGGGTGATCCGCCGCAGACCGCTCCCGTCGGTACGCATCACGAAGAGCGCGCCGACGTCGTTCGGGAGTTGCCGTGCAGGATCTGTGCGCAGGAACACGATCGACCCGTCTGCCAATGAGACCTGCGGCACCGCGTCGTAGCCGCCGTACGGATTCCCACTCAGCACCTCGAGGTCTCCGCCGTCGGAGGAACGCACGGAGTAGATCCCGTTCAGCGAAGGGTCGCCGGCCTGCGGGAACCCTTCCAGGACGAGACGACTCGCGTCTGGTGTCCAGTCGCCGCAACCGAGGTTGAGGTTGGCGTCGGTCGTCGCATCCAACAGCGTGAAGCCAGTCCCGTCGGCCCTGACCACTGCCGGGCGCAGGCGCGATCCTGGGTACTCGCTCGCGGTGAGATGCATCTGCGTCCCGTCCGGCGACCACTCCGCGCAGTCGGTGAACGACACCGGCAGCGCTAGCTCGTGGCTGCCGTCGGGGAGGATACTGAACAGGCGCGTCTCGTCGACGTTGGGCGCCGATCGCCCGAACACGATCCGCCCGTTCACGCTCCACGCGTGCGCGGGCCGCTTCTGATCGGCGGTAGGGAAAGCGCGGATGGCGACGAACGACGCGCTGATGCTCACGGCCGCGGCCACGGCGATGACACCGAACCGCTGCGTGCGCTGGCGTCGCTGCCGGAACCGGTCGAAGCGGTCGAACGGCCGTTGGTCGTCGCCGGCTCTGTGCATCGTGTCGGCGACGCGACGGAACTCCCGCGCCGCGTGACGAGCGCGATCGTCGAGCGTCATTCCACATCCTCCCTCAGGCCAAGTTGCGCCCCGAGCGCGCGTCGCCCGTTGAACAGATGGCGCTTCACCGTGCCCGGCGACACGTCCAGGATCTCGGCGACATCCGCGACGGGCAGGTCCTCCAGGTAGAAGAGCGCCACGACCTGGGCCTGGCGCCTCGGCAGCGCACGGATGGCCGTCCAGAACGCAGGATCAGCAGCTGAGAGCTCCGGCACCACCGTCGGCTGCCCGAGCGCCACGCGCACCAGCGCCTTGGCTTCGGATACGCGACGCCGGAAGACCGAGGTCGAGAGGTTGGCCACCACCCGGCGGACCCACGCCCCGGGCTGCTCGTACAGGCCGATCCGCTCCCAGTTGCGATACGCCGCCAAAAACGCCTCCTGCGCCAAGTCCTCGGCCCCGCCACGGCTGCCGGACAGCGCGTATGCCAAACCGACCACCGCCGGATACTCCCGGTCGTAGAAGGTCTCGAACGCTTCCGAGCGCCGTTCCACTGCCGGATCTGACCGCTCCCGCACGAGCCTGCTCCTCGCGACACCGCGAATCCATCCGGGACATCTTTGCCCACAGGTCACTCGCCCGGAAGGGCCTTGCGGTTGAACGCGCGGCGAGAGCGACCGGCATCGGCCACTGGAGGAGCAGGCCCCGGTGGCCGACGCCGGTCGGATGCTCACCCGGCCAAAGGGTGCGACCCCCAATCAGGCTCACCGGCGTCGCCCGTGTTCGTGACCCGGACGAGCCCGGTGCCGTCGGCGTTGACCGTGTAGATGTTCGACTGCGTTCCGTTG
>JAXDKY010000175.1:0-3882 GCA_034666885.1 Chloroflexota bacterium | reverse complement strand
GTGAGCGCGACCCTACCCCAGGCCGGCTACTGGAGCTGGCAGGTCACCCTGAAGGATCTGTTGAGTGACCAGGTGCCCGTCGCGCTGCAAGTGACCACTGCCTCCGGCCAGGTTCCCGCGTTCGATCCCGCGACGACTGCGACGGCGATCGCCCGCGCGAATCGGGACGTGACCAACGACCTGGAGGCCGAGTTCGGCCCGGAGATCGCACGGCTCGACAACCTGCTGCAGGTCGAGACGGCGAAGACCGACCGGCTGGTCAAGCAGACCAACGACCTCGTCGCCCAACGCGACGAGCTGGCGACCCGTGTGGCCAAAGCCGAGGGCTCCGGCGGCCTGCCGATCCTGGCCGTCGTCACCCTGGCGGTGCTGGCCGGTGCGGCCGCGGGGTTCGCGATGACGTGGCTGGCCGGACGACCCGGGCCCACCGTGACGGTCAATCCAGCTCGGCGAGGAGCCGACCCGGCGTGACCTGCTCGTGGAGGAGGCGACCGAACCGGGCGACCCGTTCCGGTTCGGGGACCGCCTCCATCCATCGGCGCAGGAGCGCCTCGCCCTCGGCGTAGACGAAGACATAGGTCCGCCACAGCGGGTGCTCGATGAACTCGAGGCGCTTGGCGGCGAGTTCCGGGGCGTACCCGCCGACCTCCTGGAGGTAGGCGAGGACGTCCTCGTGCGACCGGCCGTCGGCGTGACGCAGGAGGGCCGCGTTGCCGCCGATCGCCCCCAGCATCTCGCGTGGACCGGTGAGCGCCACGGCCAGCTCGGCCGTCTCCCGCGCGCGGACCGGGTCGGTGGCGACGGCCATCCCGGCCCGCTCGAACAGCTCGACCAGCAGGCCCGCGCGCTCCTCGAGTGGTGACGCGAACGAGGTCCCGAGGTCGCCCAGGCCCTCGCTGATCGGGCACTCGGGCGTGTTGATGAGCAGGATCGAGGCCTCGAGCCGGCCCAGCCGGTCGACGAGGTCGGCTTCCTTCCAGGCATGTTCGAGATGGTGCCCCGGGTAGGTCTCATGCGCCGCCGTGGTCGCGAGGTTCGGCGCGCGGACGGGGAGGTCGGTGTTGATGGCCACGCGCGATCGACGACCACCGTCGTACCAGTTGTAGGCCGACCACGGCTGGCCGGCGACGAGCGACACGCGCAGATCCTCGCCCGTCGGCAGCCCGAACAGGTCCGCGGCCCGCTCGCGGTACCGCGCGACGAGCCAGTCGACGACGGCCGACAGCCGCTCGAGTGGGATCTCGAGCGTCCGATCCCAGGCCGCGAGCCGCTCATTCACGGTCCCGGTCCCGGTCCCGGGCAGGCGCGCATCGATCAGCGCCAGGGCGTCGCGGAACTCCCCGTCGTCGTGACGGGGCGGCGCGAAGCCCATCGCTCGTTCCACGAAGGCCTCGTAGGGCAGGGGATCGCCGGCCAGGTCGGCCGCGTGCGCCTCGAGCGCCCGGAGTTGGGCGGTCAGCCAGTCGCGTCGAGCGAGATCGTCCACCTCGAGCGCGACACGGTCGATCAGGGCAAGGGCGTCCTCGCGCAGGCGTCCCGGAGCAGGGAGTTGCTCCATGTCGACCCGTGCCTTGAGCTCGGCCGGCCCGAAATAGCCGTCGACGATGCCGGGGATGCGCTGGTCGAGGCGAAGGCCGAGCAGCAGGTACGCCTCGGCGATCGGGTCCGGGGCCGGCACCTTGCGCGTACCGCCGACCGCCGGGACGAGCATGGGGCTCGCGGTCACCGCTCCATCCGGTCCGGACGCGGTGCGCGCCGCTCCCCGTGGTCTCGATGCGCTTCGGCGCGGCGGCGCGCCTCGGCCAGGCGATCGGCGAGGGTCGGGTCGGGGGGCAGGCCGCTTCGATCGGGAGGACGGTCGGGCGCACGGTCGGGAGCGGCCCCGCCGCCCTCGCCGCCCGCAGCCGAGGTCCGGCCCGCCCCGCCACCCTCGCCGAGCCCGCCACCCGTCTCACCGACGAACGGCATGCGCTGCCGCTCGACCGCATCGAGGCTCATCCGGAGCGCGGCCGTCTTCTGCGTCGCCACCTCGCGGACGTACCCCGCCTCTTCGTCGGCGGTCATGGGCCGGCCGCGCACGATGCCCTTGGGCTTGCCGACCATCAGCCACGCCAGGTGGTAGCGGTCCATGCTCCCCCAGGCCCGTGATAACAGGTCATCCGACAGTTGCAGCCAGGTCTGGAGCGCGCCGTGCGACGGCTGCGCGACGAGCCGCTCCCCCTCCCCGATGAGCTGCCGCGTGCGGTCGATCAATTCGTCGCGAGTCATGCCGGCCCCCCGTGGATCATCGCCTCGCGGTCGGCTCGAGCCCGCAGCGTCCACGGTCCGGGCACGCCCTCGCCGATGGGCGCGCCCTCGAACCTCGTCACCGGCAGGATGCCCGCGACGCTCGACGACAGGAACGCCTCGTGGGCATTCGCGATGTCCGCCCGCCCGAGCGCGCCCTCGAACGGGCGCAGGCCGACCCGAGCGCCCCAGTCGAGCAGCCACGATCGCGTGGTGCCGGGCAGGATCGCGCAGTCGAGCGACGGGGTCGCCAGCTCGAGCTCCGATCCTCCCGTCGAGCGCACGAGGAAGATGTTGGCGGACGTGCCCTCCGAGAGGTGGTCGTCGACGGTCAGGAACAGGGCGTCGTCCGCGCCGGCGCGGCGCGCCTCGAGCCTGGCGTAGACGTACTCCGCGCGCGATGTGGTCTTGAGCGTCGCCAGCGGGTTCTGCGGGTCGCGTCGCACCCTGGACGTAACGAGATGCAGGCCGCGCTCGAGGTGCGTGGCGGGCACCGGCGCGACTCGCCAGGCCTGGATCACGACCGTCGCCGGCACGTCCTCGTCGGGCGGGAGCATGCCCCGCGACCGATAGGCACCGCGCGAGACCGTGATCCGGATCGATGCGTCGCCGTCGGGCCCATCGAAGTGGTCCGCCGCGAGGAGTGCCGCGATCCCGGCCGCGATGTCGTCGTCGACGGCGGCAGGGAGCTCGATGTCGAGGCCTTCGGCGGAGCGATGCAGCCGCGCGAGGTGCTCGGCCAATTCGATGGGGCGACCGCCGGTCACGCGCAGCGTCTCGAAGATCCCGTCGCCAAGCTGGAAACCGCGATCGAAGGCGGACAAGTGGCGAGCCGAGGCGGGCAGGAGGTCGCCATCGACCCAGACGTGGGCGCCATCGACGCAGTCGCTCACGCGATCTCCTCGCCGGCGATCGCGCCGAGCGGTCCCCGTGCCTTCGCCACGGTCTCTTCCCATTCGGCGGCCGGGTCGCTGCCCCAGGTGATACCGCCGCCGACGTGGAGGGTCAGCCGCCGGCCGTCCGCCACGAAGGTCCGAATCAGGATGCTGGTCTGCATCGCGCCATCCGGCGCGATCCAGCCGAGGGCGCCCGTATACGGTCCGCGTCGGACGGGCTCCAGCCCTTCGAGGATCTCCATCGCCCGGATCTTCGGGGCGCCCGTGATGGAACCGCCGGGAAAGCTCGCCGCCAGCAGGTCGAAGGCGTCGCGGCCGGCGGCCAGACGCCCGGTCACCGTCGACACGAGGTGCTGCACGGCCGCGGTCCGCTCCAGCCGGCAGAGGCGCGGGACACGGACCGTCCCCGGCACGCACACCCTGCCGAGGTCGTTGCGCAGCACGTCCACGATCATCACGTTCTCGGCGCGATCCTTGGCGCTCTCGAGGAGCTCGCACGCCAGGGCCCGGTCCTCCTCGCGGTCGCGCCCGCGCGGCCGCGTGCCCTTGATCGGGTCGCTGGCGACCAGGCCCTCCGCGTCGACCGAGAGGAATGGCTCCGGCGAAGCGGACAGGAGCGCGCGAGGACGGCCGGTCTCCTGCGAGGCGCCCAGGTCCAGGTACGCCGAGAACAGCGATGGGTCGCCCGTGCGCAGTCGGC
>JAXDKY010000174.1:0-4057 GCA_034666885.1 Chloroflexota bacterium | reverse complement strand
GGGTCTCACGGCCTACGACGTCGTCGGCTTCTACACCGCCAGCGCCCGGACCGCGAACCGGACCCAGATCACCGCCCAGTCCACGCCGACGCTGGCCGGTCGGCCCGGCCACCGGCTCGATACGATGACCAGTGACCGCCAGCAGACCGTGTTGGTCTGGCCGGCGGCGGTGCCGGACGTCGTCAACGTCGTCCTGACCAACGACCTGCCCGACCCCAAGATCGACGCCGCCGTCGCGGCGTTCGGTGGGCGCTGACGGTCGGCAGCCGGTGCTAGAGTCGGCGCCATGAGCGAGCGGTCGACGCCGAAGCCGTCCGACGTCGCATCGCGGCGCGCCGCCTGGGAAGCCGAGCGCCTGGATCCCGCCCTGCGCCGGGCGCCGGAACGGAAAGCCCGTTTCACCACGATCAGCGACATGCCGATCGAGCGTCTCTACGGGCCTTGGTCGCTGCCGGATGACGCCGCGGAGCGGATCGGCCTGCCCGGCGACCCGCCGTTCACCCGGGGCGTCCACCCGACCGGCTATCGAAGCCGCCTCTGGACGATGCGGATGTTCGCCGGCTTCGGAGCCGCCGAGGACACGAATGCCAGGTTCCACCAGCTGCTGGCGGCCGGCCAAACGGGCCTCTCGATCGCCTACGACATGCCGACGCTCTACGGCTACGACACCGACGACGCCGAAGCCGAGGGTGAGTTCGGGACGTGCGGCGTGGCGGTCAGCTCGCTCGCGGACATGGAGGTGCTGCTCGATGGCCTGCCGCTGGAGCGGGTCTCGACCTCGATGACGATCAACTCGCCGGCGGCGCCGATCTGGGCGATGTACATCGTCGCGGCCGAGAAGGCCGGCGTGCCGCGCGACCGGCTCGAAGGCACGACCCAGAACGACATCCTCAAGGAGTTCATCGCCCAGAAGGAGTTCCTCTTCCCGCCGGAGCCGTCGATGCGCCTCGTGACCGACACCATCGAGTTCGGGACGCGCGAGATGCCGCGCTGGAACACGATCTCGATCTCGGGTTACCACATCCGCGAGGCCGGATCGACCGCCGTCCAGGAGCTGGCGTTCACGATCGCCGATGGGATGGCCTACGTCGAGGCCGCGCTCGAGCGTGGCCTGCGCATCGACGACTTCGCCCCGCGCCTCTCGTTCTTCTTCAACTCGCACTCGGACTTCTTCGAGGAGATCGCCAAGTTCCGCGCCAGCCGGCGCATCTGGCACGACCTGATGACGAAGCGCTACGGCGCCGAGAACGAGCGCAGCGCCTGGATGCGCTTCCACACCCAGACCGCCGGCGTGTCGCTCACGCCGCAGCAGCCGCTGAACAACCTGACCCGGGTGGCGCTGCAGGCCCTGGCCGGCGTGCTGGGCGGCACGCAGTCGCTCCACACCGACGCCTACGACGAGGCTCTGGCGGTCCCGACAGCCGAAGCCGCGCTCCTGGCCCTGCGACAGCAGCAGATCATCGCCGAGGAGAGTGGGGTGGACGCCACGGTCGACCCGCTCGGTGGGTCCTGGTTCGTGGAGGCACTGACCGACGAGACGGAGCGCCAGGTCTGGCGCTACATCGACGAGATCGACGGGCGGGGCGGGATGGTCGCCGCGGTCAAGGAAGGCTTCCCGCAGCGCGAGATCGCCGATGCGGCGTACCGCTACCAGCTCGAGTTCGATGCCGGGGAGCGGCGGGTCGTGGGCGTCAACGCCTACATCGACGAGAACGAGGAGACCCGCGTCCCGGTGCTGGCCGTGCCGCCCGGCTCGGAGGAGCGCCACCTGGCCCGTCTCCAGCGCACGCGTCGTGACCGCGACGCCTCGGCCGTGGAGGCGGCCCTGGCGGGCCTGCGCGACGCCGCATCACGACCGGGGACCAGTGAGACGAACCTCATGCCTCACTTCATCCGCTGCGCCCAGACGTACGCGACGCTCGGAGAGCAATGCGCGGTCCTGCGCGGCGTCTTCGGGGAGTACCGCGAGCCGGTCGCCGTCTGACCCTGTGGGCCGGTTGCGGGTCGCGCCGGTCTACCATGGCCGCATGTACCTCGATGCGATGGAGTTCCTGGAAGAAGAACGCGATGCCTGGAGGCCGTTCGAGTCCCTGGCCGGCCTATCCGATGACCAGCTGAGCCAACGGCTCGACACCGCCCACGACTGGGCGGGGCGCGACCTCATGGCGCACCTGTTGGCGTGGCAGGAGATCGCGCTTCGTGCGGCCAAGGAGCTCGCCGTCAACGACACGAGCGACACGTTCGCGCGGGTCAGCGCGGACTGGGACGCGCGTGGTGGCGAGGCGGTCAACGCCGAGATCGAGTCGAATTGGGCGACGGTCCCCATGACAGAGCTACGAGATCGATTCGCGACGCAGCCCGGCGAGCTGCGCGGCTACCTCACCGTCGTTCCGGAGACGCGCTGGCTCAAGCACGCCAAGAACCTCGAGTCGTTCCGGGAGGAGACCGTCGAGCACTACGAGGAGCACGTCGAGGACCTGCGGGCGATCCTCGCCGCGGCCGGTGTCGGGTGACCCTTCGCGAGGTGCTCGATGCGGCCGCCGCGCAGTACGGCCTGGATGCGCGGCTCGGGACCGCCGACGATGGATCGGTGACCTGGTCGCGCGGGGACCAGGTGTTCGCGTCGGTGTCGGCGGACGGGTCGACGGCCTCGTTCCTGCTCGATCCGCTCGTCGCGGGGGCCGCAGCGAGAACGCCGGACGTCCGCGCGTCATCACGCGGCCGGGGCTGGGTCGACCTGAGCCCGCCGGCCGTCGATGGGCATGCGGCGGACCGCGCCGGGGCCTGGTTCCTGTCCGGCTTCCGGCGCCTCAGCGGCTGAAGCGCCTCGGGAATCCAACGACCCCGGCCGAAGCCGGGGTCGTCGTCTGGCGCGAGAAGGAACGAAGGATCAGTCGGCGGCGACGGACTCCGTCGACTCGGAGACCGAGGCGGCGACCTCGAACTCGGCGAGGCCGAACTGCTGCTCGAGCTGTTCGAGCGGCCGGAAGCCGACCACGCCCTGCGGCTGGGAGCCCGGCTTGAAGAACGCGATCGTGGGGATGCTCATGATGTTGAACGCCTGGGAAAGACGCGGGTTCGCGTCGACGTCGACCTTCACGACATCCACGGCGCCGTCGTACTTCGCGGCGAGCTTCTCCATTTCGGGGGCGACCATCTTGCAGGGCCCGCACCAGGCGGCCCAGAAGTCGACCACGACCGGCCGTTCGGCCTTGAGGACGAGCTCTTCGAAATTGGCGTCGGTGGCGTGCCTGATCTCCGTCATTGGGTGATCCTCCTCCCGCCTAGCGGGCGATGTCCTGGATGAGTCGATAGGCCTCGAGGACGCGCGGGTCCGCGAGGCGGTAAAGGATGGTGTTGCCGTCGCGCCGGCTGGTCACGAGACCAGCTCGACGGAGCACCGCGAGGTGCTGGCTCATGTTGGGCACCTGGCAGCCGACCCGGGTGCTGAGGTCGCTGACCGAGAGCTCGCCGATGGCGAGCGACTCGAGGACGCACAGGCGCTTGGGATCCGCAAGGGCCCGACCGACGGCGGCGTACCGCTCGCGATCGACGTCTGCGGAGACTGGCAGGTAATCCAACACTCCTGACACGATATCAGTGCTTGCGCAAACACGCAAGTACCGGGACGGTCTAAGCGATTGGTCAGGCGAAGAACGGCGGCGAGGTCAGCACGTAGCGGTCCAGGCCGTCGATCGGACCGTCCGTGAAGAACAGCATGACGAACGGATCGACCCGGAAGCCCCGCGATAACAGGTGATCGATGCCGGTCCGGGCGATGAGTGGCAGGTCGAAAGTGACCTGGTCCTGTCCGGCCGTCGCCGCCGCCATCTCCGCGTCCGCAAGGAGGACCGGGAGATCCGCCGGATCCAGCGTCGCGAACGGGCCGCCCCACGACGGAGTCGACGGATGGTAGCCATAGGCGACGGCGGCTCCGTCTCGACGATAGAGCCAGCCGGCGCGCCCCGTGGCGAGCCAGCGGTGGTCCTCGTCGCGACGCAGGTCGAGGATCGCCCGATCGATCGCGGCCAGATCGCCGAACGGTGGCGCTGTCGGA
>JAXDKY010000173.1:0-2876 GCA_034666885.1 Chloroflexota bacterium | reverse complement strand
GCTCGTAGGTCTCGAGGATCGGTGCCTCGAAGTCGTCGCGCTCCTTGTCGTCCGTGAACTCGCCGCGGACCGTGGACAGGACCCGGGCCGCCTGCTGGCCGCCCATGACCGAGATGCGGGCGTTGGGCCACGTCCACAGGAAGCGCGGCTGGTAGGCGCGGCCGGCCATCGCGTAGTTGCCCGCCCCGAAGCTGCCGCCGATGAGCACCGTGAACTTGGGGACCTCGGCGTTGGCCACGGCCATCACCAGCTTCGCCCCATCCTTCGCGATGCCCGCTTCCTCGTATTCGCGCCCGACCATGAAGCCCGTGATGTTCTGCAGGAACAGCAGCGGGATGCGGCGCTGGCAGGCGAGCTCGATAAAATGGGTGCCCTTCAGCGCCGACTGGCTGAACAGGATGCCGTCGTTGGCGATGATGCCGACCGGGTAGCCCTCGATGTGCCCGAAGCCGGTCACCAGCGTCTCGCCGTAAAGCGGCTTGAACTCGTGGAAGCGGCTCGCGTCGACGAGGCGGGCGATGATCTCGCGAACCGGAACGGGTCGGCGGGGGTCGGCCGAGACGGCGCCGTAGATGCCTCCCGGGTCGGCGGCCGGGGGTTCGGGCTCGCGGCGGTCCCAGGGGAGCGGCGGCGGCTTTCGGTTGAGGTTCGCGACGATCGATCGACCGAGGGCGAGGGCGTGCTCGTCGTCGAGGGCTTCGTGGTCCGCGACGCCCGACTTGCGGGTGTGGACCTCCGAGCCGCCGAGCTCCTCGGCCGTGACGTCTTCGCCGGTCGCGGCCTTCACGAGCGGCGGGCCGCCGAGGAAGATCGTGCCGGTGCCCTTGACGATGACCGTCTCGTCGCTCATCGCCGGGACGTAGGCGCCACCGGCCGTGCAACTACCCATCACAAGCGCGACCTGCGGGATGGCCGCGGCGGACATGCGAGCCTGGTTGTAGAAGATGCGCCCGAAGTGGTCGCGGTCCGGGAAGACCTCGGCCTGGAGGGGGAGGAAGGCGCCGCCGCTGTCGACGAGGTAGATGCACGGGAGCCGGTTCTCGAGGGCGATCTCCTGGGCGCGGAGGTGCTTCTTGACCGTCATCGGGTAATACGTCCCGCCCTTGACCGTGGCGTCGTTGGCGACGATGACGCAGGTCGTCCCTTCGACTCGGCCGATGCCGGTGACGATTCCGGCGCCGGGGGCCTCGTCGTCGTAGAGGCCGTTGGCGGCGAGCGGACTCAGTTCGAGGAACGGGGAGCCGGGGTCCAGGAGTCGATCGATGCGGTCGCGGACGGGGAGCTTGCCGCGTTCCTTGTGGCGCTCGATCGACCGGTCGTCGCCGCCGGCGCCGCGTCCGGCGAGATCCTGTTGGCGCTGCCGGAGCTCATCGACGAGCGCGGCCATCGCGTCGTGGTTCAGCCGCGTCTCGGCGGCGGCGGGGTCGAGCCGGCTGCGCAGGACGGGCATGGCGCGATGATAGGTCGCGGAACCGCAGCGGCGGACCGCGGGAACTCGATCGTGTCGCGTATCGTCCGGCGGCCATGTCGAAGCACCTTCGAGGCCTCGCGGCCGCCGCCCTTGTCCTGGCCGCCGTGCTCGCAGGTTGTCAGTCGATCCCCGCCATGGCCTCCCTGATACCGGCGGCCGGTCCCTTGGCCACCGTGACGGTCCGCGGCGGCGAATGCGTGAACGGGCCGTGTGGCGGCACGACGGTGATCGAGCGTGACGGTCGAGTCCACCAGACGGAGCCCGCCGCGGCCGAGCTCGGCCGGCTCCCCGGTGAGGTCCTGACCGCGCTCGATGCGGCCGTGAAGACCACCGATTTCGACGTGATCCGAGCGCGGCCGTTCACCGGGGAGTGCCCGGTCGCGTTCGATGGCCAGGAGTACATCTACGAGTTCGGGGCGCCCGGCGGCAGGGAACGGATCGCGACGTGCGAAACCGAGATCGACCCAAACCACCCGCTGTTCGTGGCGATCACCGCCGCATTGGCCGCGGCGCAGCCGAGTTAGGCGACCGCTGGATCTTGGTCCTCTGCCTTCGGAGCGGAACCCGTCGCGAGACCCGCCACGGCGACGGCCCCGATCCACAGAACGCCCCCGAGCATCAGTCCCTGCAGCGTGAACGTGCCACCTCCGCAGCCGCTCCCGAGGTCACCCGGGCCGGAGGTCAACGTGTCGGTGTTAGGGATGATCGTGTAGATGGGCTTGCCCTCCGGACCGGGTCGGGCGATCCAGCACACGGTCTCGCCGGTCGCTAGCGGGACGATCCAGGCCGCGAACCCGAGACCGATGACGAGCACACCGGCGAGCAACGCGCGCCTCGGCGTGCGTGTCGTCGATCCGCCTTCCACGCCGATGACGATGAGCAGGATGGCGGGGATGAGGAACCCGAATGTCGCCCCTCCGAACGACACGAAGGACTGCAGCAGGCACAAGACGCCCGCGGCGATGAAGATCGGCCGGGAGCCACGCGCCGCCGCGACTGCCGCCAGTGCTGCCGGCAGGGCCAGGAGCAGCGCGATGACGACCGGGCGTGGGACGATCTCCGGGCCGCTGAGCTCCCCCGAGCCGTAGCCTTCCTGGATCAGCGGCAGCGCTGCGATGAGCGCGGCCAACGCTGCGATCGCCCCCGCGAGCACGAAACCGAGCCGCCGCCGCTGCGGCTTCATCGTGGAGCGTGCCAGCCTGATCGGGCGAAGCGGCTCACGTCCGGGTCGCCCTTCTGGATCCGACGCTGAGCAGGCTCAGTCCCACCCCGACGACGGCCCATGCCGCTCCGGCCGCCAACCAGGGAGTCAGGTCCGGACCGCTGCAGCCCGCCTGGCAGCGCGAATCCGCCACCAGAATGATCGCGAGCCACGCGACCCCGAAGCCGAGGCAGGCACCACCGA
>JAXDKY010000172.1:0-3293 GCA_034666885.1 Chloroflexota bacterium | reverse complement strand
CGCGATGCCGACGGCGAATCGATCTTCCCGAGGCCGCCGGGCGCCACCATCGACACGCTGCTGCTCGGCTGCACGCACTACCCGTTGCTGGGCTCGATCATCGCCGGCATCGCTGGCGACCGGGTGGCGATCGTGGATTCGGCGACGGCGACCGCGTCCGCGCTGGCCGAGCTGCTCGACGTGAACGGGCTCGAGGCCCCGGGCGACGCCTCGGGCGGTGCCGCGACCGCGGTCGCGGCCTCTGCCGCCCCCGGGGCCGCTGCCGCCCCGCGACATCGCCAGCTCACGACCGGAGATGCCGAGCGGTTCGCCGAGCTCGCCGGGCGCCTGTTCGGGACGGATTTCCCGGACGTCGAATCGGTCGAGCTCGGGGTGCTCACGGCATGACGCGCCGAGAACGGCGCGTCTCGTGGCGCGACGACCGGGCGTGGCAGGCGGGCATCCTCATCGGATCGGCCCTCGGCGCGGCGGCGACCGTGGTCGGCCGTCGGATGGAGCGGACGGCGCGCGAGGGCCTCGTTGACTGGCCCGCCGTCGAGCGGTTCGCGGTCGGGCGACTGGCGCGGGCCCCGGGCACGCTGACCGAGGGAGAGCTCCGGGCCACCGAACCCGCCTATGCCGATGCGATGGCCCGCATCGTGCCGGCCCTGTCGAGCGCGCTCGGGACCGAGCTGCCGGGCGTGGTCGAGCGCTCGGGCGTCGTCGATCGCGCGGGCTGGGTCCGGGCCAACACCGCGTCGTTCGCGTCCCTCATCGGCAAGCTCGAAAAGGACCTGCTCGACCAGGTCGTGCCACCCGGCGGCGGCCTCGCCAAGGCCACCATGGCGCTCGCGAACCGCTGGATCACGACCCGCCAGCTCGGCCTCCTGCTCGGCTTCATGGGCCAGCGCGTGCTCGGCCAGTACGACATCGCCCTGCTGTCGGCGGAGGCAGCGCCGGGCCGGTTGCTGTTCGTCGAGGAGAACATCCGCGAGACCGCGCGGACGCTCGGCCTGCCCCTCGGGCCGTTCCGGACGTGGATCGCACTGCACGAGACGACCCATGCCTTCGAATTCGAGGCTCACCCGTGGCTTCGGCCGTATCTCGCGTCGCGCCTCGAGCGGCAGTTGACGCTGTTCGGCGGCGACGTCCAGGGCATGGGTCGCGAGGCGATGCGCGGCCTCGGCCGCGCCCTCCGCGGCGAAGGCACGGGCGAACACTGGATGGAGCGATTCATGGGCGAGGAGCAGCGGCGCCTGTTCCGCGAGACGCAGGCCGTCATGAGCCTGCTCGAGGGCTTCAGCGACTACGTGATGGACGACGTCGGCAAGGACCTGGTCCCGGATGTCGAGCGCATCAGCGCCCGATTCCACGAGCGGCGCACGAAGCGAACGCCGTTCGAGCGGGCGATCCTGCGCATCACCGGCCTGGACCTCAAGCTCGAGCAGTACAAGCGCGGCGAGATCTTCGTGCGGGCCATCGCCGACGCCCGCGGCAAGACCGCCCTCACGCGCCTGTGGGAAGGTCCCGAGACGCTGCCGCGCGATGGCGAGATCGAACATCCGGAGCGCTGGATGGCGCGCGTCCTGGACGGGACGCCGGCGAGTGCCGCGGGGGGTTCGTGACGATCGCCGGACCCGGACGCGGCAAGGGTGGGGCGCCCGCGGCGATCGCGCTCAGCCCGATCCTGTCCGCGCGCTACCGCTCGCGCGACCTCGAGCGGATCCGGACTGCGGCCCCCGGGGCGCGGCTGGTCACCGTGTCGGTCGAGGGCCTAGCCGACGGGCCGCTCGACGATGTCGAGGTGATGCTCCGTGGCTGGCTCAGCTCGGATGCGTTCGACCGACTGCTGGCGCGGGCGCCGCACCTCGCCTGGGTCCATTCGGCCACCTCGGGCGTCGAGGGCGCCCTCACTCGTGCCGCGCTCGACCGGGGCGTGGTCGTGACCAACGCCCGCGGCGTGTTCAGCCGCCCGATCGCCGAATACGTCCTGATGATGATCCTGTCGGTCAGCCGCCGGCTGCCCCAGCTCCTCGAGCTGCAGCAGGAGCGGACCTGGCAGCCACTCGAGGGCGCGGAGCTGCGTGACGTCACGGTCGGCATCGTCGGGCTCGGGTCGATCGGCCGCGCCGTTGGCGCCCTCGCGACGGCGTTCGGCTGCCGCGTCGTGGCCGTCCGCCGCCGCCCGGGCGGGGAGGGGAGCGACGCCCCCGGAGGCGCCCCGACCGCCGAGGAATCGAGCGTGTCCTCGGAGGCGGCCGCGCGGTCGTTCGGTGAGGCGATGCTCGATCGCGTCGGCGGCCCCGAGACCCTGCCCGAGCTCCTGGGCGAGTCCGATTTCATCGTGCTGGCCGCCCCGTTGACGCCGGAGACCGAGGACATGATCAACGACGAGACCCTGGCCATGGTCAAGCCGGGTGCGTGGCTGATCAACGTGGCGCGCGGCCGCCTCATCGACGAGCGCGCGCTGCTCCGGGCGCTCCGCGAGGGGCCGCTCGGCGGCGCCGTCCTGGACACCTTCCGCGACGAGCCGCTCCTGCCGTCGTCGTCGTTCTACGACCTCGAGAACGTCATCGTCACGCCGCACACGGCCTGGTCGAGCGGGCGGGTGCTCGACCGCAGCGTCGAGCTGTTCTGCGACAACCTGCGCCGGTTCGCGTCGGGCGAGCCGCTGCTCAACGTCGTGGATCCGGCTGCCGGGTACTGATGCAGATCGCCATCGTCGGGCTTGCCGGGTCGGGCAAGACGACCGTCTTCAACACCCTGACCCGCGGGCACGCGGAGACCGGCGGGTACGGCGGCGTCACGCTCAACGTCGGGGTCGTGAAGGTCCCCGACGAGCGGCTCGATCGCCTCGCCGAGATCTTCAAGCCCAAGAAGATCGTCCAGGCCGACGTGACGTATGTCGACCTGCCGGCCCCGCCGGCCTCGTCGGACGGTCGCATCGGGACGGAGGAGCTGCCGGCCGACCACCTCGCGCGGCTGCGCGACTCTGACGCGCTGCTCCACGTCGTCCGCGCGTTCGAGGATCCGGCCAACCCGCATCCGGCGGGGAGCGTCGACGCGGCCCGGGATATCGAGCAGCTCGATCTCGAATTCACGCTCGCCGACCTCGCGATGACCGAGCGCCGGCTCGAGCGGCTCAAAGGTAGCGGCCAGCACGGGACCCAGGCCGAGCGGGAGGCCTCGGCGCGCGAGGAGGTCGTCCTGCGGCGCATCCACGTGGGCCTCGAGGCGGGCTCTCCGATCCGCGACCTGGCGCTCGATGACGACGAGGAGAAGGCCATCCGTGGGTTCCGCTTCCTCACCCAGAA
>JAXDKY010000171.1:0-9222 GCA_034666885.1 Chloroflexota bacterium | reverse complement strand
ACATCAAGTGAGCGCGCCCGTGCCGACCATCGACTTCGAAACGCTGACCGAACGGGATATCGCCAAGGCGATCGACCACTCGCTGCTGCGGCCCGAGCTCGACGACGCGTACGTCGAAGACGGCTGTCGGCTGGCCGCCGAGTACGACGTGGCTTCGGTCTGCGTTCGGCCGGCCGACGTCGCGCGGGCGAAGGCCATCCTCGACGGGACGGATGTGGCGGTCGGAACGACGATCGGCTTCCCGCACGGCAATCACCGGACGGACACCAAGGTGTTCGAGGCGAAGCAAGCACTCGCCGACGGCGCCACGGAGCTCGACATGGTGATCCAGATCGGGGCGCTCAAGTCCGGTCGCGACGCCGAGGTCCTCGCCGACATCGCCGCGGTCGTGGAGATCGCCCACGCGTCGGGCGCCATCGTCAAGGTCATCTTCGAGAACGCGTATCTAACTGACGACGAGAAGGTCCGCGCCTGCCACCTGTCCGAGGCCGCCGGCGCCGACTTCGTCAAGACGTCCACCGGCTTCGCGCCTGGTGGCGCCACGCACGACGACCTGCGACTGATGCGCGCCAACACGTCGCCGCACATCGGGGTCAAGGCCGCCGGCGGCGTGCGCACGCTCGATGCGCTGCTCGAGATCATGGCCCTGGGCACGACGCGCATCGGGGCGACGGCCACGAAGGCCATCATCGACGACTTCCGGGCGCGCAAGGCCGGAGTGGCCCCGGTGAGCGCCGCAGCCGGCTCGGCCGGCAGCGCGGCGACCGCCGGCACCGGCGCGCCCGCCGACGGCGGCTATTGACGATGCGCCAGAGCTGGGTCACCCGATGAGCGATCGCGCCGTGGCTCCCGTCAGCGCGCCCCCGTTCATCGCCGAGGCCCAGGCGCTGCTCGTGCGCCTCGCCGCGACCCAGGCCGACGCCCTCGAGCAGGCCAGCCAGTGGTGCGCCGCGGCGATCGCCGGCGACGGGCTCGTCCACCTGTTCGGGACCGGGCACTCGCGGATCCCCCTCGAGGAGATGTTCCCGCGCTACGGCTCGTATCCGGGCTTCAACCCGATCGCCGAACTGTCGATGACGTTCCATACCCAGATCGTGGGGGCGAACGGCCAGCGCCAGGCGATGTTCATCGAGCGGATGCCCGGGCTCGCCGAGGTCATCCTGTCCAACTTCAGCTTCCGGCCGGGCGAGGTGATGATGGTCTTCTCCGCCTCGGGTACGTCGGCCGTGCCGGTCGAGATGGCGCGCGGAGCGCGTCGGCGTGGCCTCAGGGTCATCGCGGTCACCTCGGTCGAACAGTCGATGTCGAGCGAGCCCGATCCGGTCGTCGGCACGCGGCTCCTCGACGAGGCGGATCTCGTCATCGACCTGTGCACCCCCCACGCCGATGCCCTCGTCCAGATCGAGGGGCTCGATACTCCCGTCGGTCCGGGCTCGACCATCACCGCCGTGGCGATCGTGAATTCCATCAAGGTGCGGACCGCCCAGCTCCTCGTGGAGCGGGGCGCGATGCCACCCGTCATCACCCGCGCATCGGTCGTAGGCGCCGAGCGCTCGCGGTCGTTGTTCGAACAAGCCTATGAAGAGCACGCACGGCGCATCGCTCGTGCCATCATCCGCGCTACGGATGACGGCGAGGCGAGCCCGAGCCAGGAGGTGAAGCCGAGCTGATGAGAATCAGGTACCCCCGTGAGTGGGGACGTCGTCGTCCGACGGTGCAGCCACATGGTGCGCCGTCATCTGAGGAGGAGAACGCATGATGGAAAGAGGCACGACCCGGGCCAAGTGGCTCGTGGTCCTCATGGCGATCGCGGTGTTCGCGGCCGCCTGCACGACCGGTGGCACCGCCACCACGGCGCCGAGCGCGGCCGCGCCGAGCAGCGCAGCCAGTGAGGGCGCTCCGAGCGAGGCGGCACCGAGCACGGCCGCCAGCTACACGATCGGGTTCTCGAACACCGGTGGCACGGGCAACGGCTTCCGCGAGGAGCAGAACTGCACGGCCAAGGCTGAGGCCCTGTCGTCCGGCCAGGTGTCCCAGATCACCGTTACCACCCACGACACCGACGCTGCCGGCCAGCTGCAGGACCTGCGCGACCTGATCGCGAAGGGCGTCGACGCGCTCGTCTTCAATCCGAGCTCACCTGACGCGCTCAACCCGGCGCTCACCGAGGCCAAGGCGGCCGGCATCAAGACCGTCGCCGTCGACGCCTACGTGACCGACCCGGACACCTACAACCTCTACAACAACCAGATCAAGTACGCGGAGCTTGGCGCCAAGTGGCTGTTCGATCAGCTCGGCGGCAAGGGCACGATCTACTACATGCGCGGCATCGCCGGCCATCCGGCCGACACCGACCGCGACACCGGGTTCAAGAACGTCCTCAAGGACTACCCGGACATCAAGGTCCTGCCGAGCGCGGATGGCGTCGCCACCGACTGGGCTCCCGCGACCGCCACCAAGCTCATCAATGAGTTCATCGCCAGCGGCCAGTACGACACCATCCAGGGCATCTGGACCTCCGGCATCGACTCCGAGGTCGTGGACGCCATCAAGGCCGCCAAGAAGCCGTTCGTGCCGATCGTCGGCACCGACCGCGGCTCCTTCACGGCACAGCTGCTCGACGCTGCCGGTTATCCCGACCTGAAGGGCGCCGCCGTCACCAACACCGCCGCCGTCGGCGGCGCGGGCGTCGCGCTGGCGCTCAAGCTCCTCAACGGCGAGGCGGTCGAGACCGATCCGTCGGCCACGCAGCCGAACACCGTGCTCCTCGTGCCGGTGATCGCCGATAACCTGACGGACGCGGGCAAGGCCACCCTCGACTCCTGGCAGTCGGTCCCGGGGCTCACCCCGACCTGGCCGCTCGGCCTCGAGATCCCCAACTGGACCACGTACACCCCCGAGCAGGCCGTCGCCTGCAAGGGCCCGGGCGAGTAGCCCTCCCCAACCCGTAGCACCCATCGGGGGATGTCGGCTCCGCTGGCATCCCCCGACGCACACCCCTAGAGTCGTGGGGACCGATGACCGTCACCACTGACCTCCTGCTGGAGGCAACGGGCGTCGCGAAGACCTATGGCGCCGTCGTGGCCCTCAGGTCCGCCTCCCTGGCCGTCCGGCCAGGTGAGGTCCATGCGCTCATGGGCGCCAACGGCGCCGGCAAGAGCACCCTCGTCAAGATCCTGACCGGAGCCGTCCGGCCCGACGGCGGCCGGATCGCCATCCGCGGACGGGAACGCATGGCGCACTCCCCGGCCGAGGCGCGCCGCAACGGCATCGTTTCCGTGTACCAGGAACCGGCACTCATCCCCGACCTCGATATCCGGGACAACCTGCGCCTCACCGAGACCCCGGTCGAGCCCTTCCGCCACTGGCTCGGCGAGCTCGGGATCGGCGACCTCGACCTGTCGCGCCTGGCCCGTCAGGTGCCCCTCGCCTCCCTGCGCATCATCGACCTCGCGCGCGCGCTCGCCATCGAGCCCGACGTGCTGATGCTCGACGAGATGACCGCGGCGCTGCCCGCGAATCTCACCGAACGCGTCCTGGAGGTCATCGGCCGCCAGCGCGGCGGTGAGCGCTCGATCATCTTCATCTCACACCGCATGATCGAGATCGCCGCCGTGTGCGACCGGGCGACCGTCCTGCGCGAAGGCGCCACGGTCGGTGTCGTCGACATCGTCCCGGGAGCGGAGGAGCGCGTCGTCGAGCTCATGCTCGGCGAGATCGCCAAGGACACGACTGACGGCGGCGCCCGCGTCGCCTCCGGCCCGCGGCCGGCGGACGCCAGGCCCCGCCTCACCGCCCGCGAGCTGAGTCACGGGACCAAGCTGCAGGACGTCTCGTTCGACCTGTACCCGGGCGAGGTGCTCGGCGTGGTGGCCCTCGAGGGCCAGGGCCAGGACGAGCTCTTCGACATCCTCGCGGGCTCGGACCGACCGAGCGGCGGCGAGCTGCTCGTCGACGGGGCGGCCGTCTCGTTCCGCCATCCGGCCGACGCCATCCGGGCCGGCCTTGTCTACGTGCCGGCGGACCGCGCCGAAGCGCTCCTGATGCAGCGCTCCGTTCGCGAGAATATCGCGCTCCCGACCTCGGCGCAGATCGGCGGGTGGGGTCCGATCAACCTCGCCCGGGAGCGACGCGTCGTCGACGGTGCGGTCCAGCAGCTCCAGATCGACTCGCGCGCCGGCGGTGAGGTGCGGCGGCTGTCGGGCGGGAACCAGCAGAAGGTGACGATCGCGCGCTGGGTCGCCGGCGGCGTGCGCACGATGCTGTGCTTCGACCCGACCCGCGGCATCGATATCCGCACCAAGCAACAGATCTACACGCTGCTTCGCGACCTGGCCGAAGCCGGGGCCGCGGTGCTGCTCTACACGTCCGAGCTGAAGGAGATCCAGCTCGCGTGCGATCGGGCCATCGTGATCTTCGGCGGGCGGGTGGTGGCGAAGATCGAGGCGGCGGACGCCGACGAGCCCGCGCTGCTACGCGCCGCCTACAACCTCCGCTCCGATGCGCAGATGCCGGAGGAAGTCGCGGCCGAGATCGTCGCGGCCGTGGTCGCCGAGGAGGCCGCCGCAACCCCCGACGCTGCGGATCGCGAGCCATGAGCACCGCTGTCGGCCCCGTCGACGACGCGCGGGCACGGCCTTCGGACGCCCTCGTCCAGTGGGCGCGCCGCAACGGCTGGACGGTCAGCCTGCTCGGGTTCTTCGCGCTGCTGCTCGTGTTCACCAAGCTCATCCAGCCGAACTACGGCGTGGCCGGGGTCCAGGGACTCGCCATCTCCGTGCTCCCGCTGGCCCTTGCCGCCGCGGCCCAGGCGGTCGTCGTCATCTCGGGTGGCCTCGACCTCTCGATCGGCTCGATGATGGCGCTCACCAGCGTCGTCGCCGCCGTGCTCATGAAGGGCCAGCCGGAGGAATTCGGCATCGCCGTCGTCATCGGCGTGCTGCTGCTGGGCCTGCTGCTCGGTGCCATCAACGGCAGCCTGGTTGTCATCACCCGCGTACCGGACATCATCGTCACGCTGGCCATGGGCTTCGTATGGGCGGGCTGCGCGCTGCTCGTCATCAAGACGCCCGGCGGGGCCGCGACGAAGTGGCTGAAGGAGCTCGTCCTCGGGTCGCTCGGGGTCGAGTGGATCCCCAAGGCGGCGATCGCCCTGATCATCGTGGTGGCGGTCGTCTGGATCCCGGTGCGACGCTCCACCCTCGGCCTGTCGATCTACGCGATCGGGAGCAACCGCCTGGCGGCGTTCCGCAGTGGCGTGCCCGTCGGCCGGACGAAGATCGCGGCGTACGTGCTCACGGGCCTCTTCTCCGCACTGGCCGGGCTGAGCCTGACGGCCAGCACCGGGATCGGTACCCCGGTCCCGGGCCCCTACACCCTCCTGAGCGTGGCCGCTGTCGTCCTCGGCGGGGTCAGCCTGGCCGGCGGCCGGGGCGGGGTCTTCGGGCCGATCGTCGCGGTCCTCATCCTCTCGCTGATCCGCACCGACATGACCTTCCTGAGCCTCGACACCAACCTCGCCATCGTCGTGCAGGGCATCATCCTCATCGGGGTGGTCATGGTGGGCAGCTTCATCCAGTTGCGGCGGACCCGGGCATGAGCGCCGCCGCCGGCACGAGTCCGACCCAGCTCGGTGCGACCTGGCGTCGCCTCCTCCGCGATCGCCCGATCATCCCGCTCCTCGGCTTGCTGGCGTTCCTCGTCATCCTGTCCGAGCTGGCGCGCCGAGGGATCGTCAGTCCCGGATGGGCCGGCACCATCCTGCAGGCTGCGGTACCGCTCGCCATCCTCGCCGGCTGCCAGACGCTGACGATGCTGACCGGTGGCATCGACCTGTCCGTCGGCGCGGTCGCGTCTATGGCGGGCTTCGTGGTGGCCACCTTCATCCACAGCCAGGGGCTGGAGGTCGGCCTTGCCGTCGCGCTCGTGGCGGCGATCCTGGTCGGCCTGGTGAACGGCATCGGCGTCGGGGTCTTCCGGGTCCATCCCCTGATCATGACCCTGGGCATGAGCCTGGTCGTCCTCGGGCTGGCCAACGCGTGGCAGATCCTGACGCTCCAGACCTTCACCGGCGTGGCCGACGAGCTGCGGACGCTCGGGTCGGGGCGATCGCTCGAGGTCCTGCCGAACAGCCTCGTGGTCTTCCTCCCGCTGGTGGCGCTCATCATCCTGGGTCTCCGGCGGACCGGCTTCGGGCGGCTGTTGTACGCGGTCGGGGACAATCCGATCGCGGCTCGCCTCTCCGGCGCACGCTCCTGGCAGGTCCTCGTCGTGCTCTACGTGATCTCGGCGCTGCTGGCCGCGATCGCGGGCTTCCTCATCTCCGGGTTGACCAACGTCGCCAGCGTCAATCTCGCCGAGACCTATGTCCTGCCGTCCGTGGCGGCCGCGGTCATCGGCGGGACGTCGATCATGGGCGGCCGGGGTGGTTATTCGGGCACGATCGTCGGGGCCCTGATCCTCACGGTCCTGTCGTCGCTCCTGTCGTCGCTCGGCTACCCCGAGGCGGTTCGCCAGATCCTGTTCGGGGCCATCATCGTGGCGGTCGCTGCGGCGTACACCCGGGTGACCGGCGAGACCTGATGGAGGCGACCGCCCCGTCAGTCAGCCGCCACCTGGGACTCGATCTCGGTGGCACGAACATCAAGTGGGTGGTCGTCGAATACGACGCTGACGCGTGGCGGGTCATCGACCGCGGCCAGATCGCGACGCTCGCGGCGGAGGGCCCCGATGCCGTCGTGTCGCGCCTCGGCGCCGTCGGGACCGAGGCGATGGGCCGCTCCCCGGGCGTCGGCTCGGTGGGGATCGGGGTCCCCGGCCTGTACGACCCCGTCGCCGGCACGACACGGTTCCTCGTCAACTTCCCGGGCGGCTGGCCCGGCGTGCCGGTCGCGGGGCCGGTCGGGGCGGCGCTCGGGCTGCCCGCACCCCTGATCAACGACGCGCGGGCCTTCGGGCTGGCCGAGCTGCGGGCAGGTGCCGCGCGCGGCGCCGCCTCGATGGTCGGTCTCGCCCTCGGGACCGGCATCGGCGGTGTGATCGCCATCGATGGCCGCGTCTACCAGGGCCACGATGGGACCGGCGGCGAGCTCGGACACCAGACCCTCGAGCCGGATGGACCTTTGTGCGGCTGCGGCAATCGCGGCTGCCTCGAGGCGTTCGCCCGCGCCGACCGCATCGCCGCGGCCTGCGGCACCGCGACGGCCGAGGCGGCCATGGAGGCGGCGCGCGCCGGAGACCCAGCGGCGGTCGCGGGGCTGCTCGTGGTCGGGCGCTACCTGGGCATCGGCATCGCCAACATGATCGCGGTCATCACCCCGGACGTGGTCGTCATCGGCGGTGGCATCTCGGCCGCGTTCGACCTGCTGCGCGCCCCGATCGAGGCGGAGCTGCGCGAGCGGGTGCGCACCACCGCGCTCGAGCGCGTGCGGCTGGTGCCGGCGGAGCTCGGGACCTGGGCGGGGGCGATCGGGGCGGCCATCCATGGGGCGGAGGCGGCCACGCGCGTGGCCGGGGCCGTGGCGGGCGCGCCGGTCGGTGCCCCGTGACCGAGGTGAGCCACCGGCCGCAGTACCGCCAGATCGAGCAGGCGCTCCGAGAGCGGATCGCGACGTTGCTGCCCGGCGCCCGGCTGCCATCCGACGCGGAGCTGTGCGCCGAGTTCGGGGTCAGCCGGATGACGGCCCGCAACGCGATGCAGAAGCTGGCCGAGGACGGCCTGATCTCGCGCAAGCCGGGCCGCGGGAGCTTCGTGGCAGATCCCCCGGCGCACCGCCGTGCGAATCGGCTGATGACGTTCAGCCAGGAGATGCGCCGCGCCGGGCGCGTGCCCAGCTCGCGCGTCCTCACCCGAGTCGTCCGTCCGGCGACCGAGGCCGAGGCCGAAAGCCTTGGCATCCCGCTGCGGCAACCGGTAGTCCACCTGGGTCGGTTGCGGCTGGCGGATGGCCGTCCGATCGCCCTCGAGTCGACCATCCTGATCGACGCAACCGCCGACGCCGTGATGGCCGCCGACCTGGCCAAGGGCTCCCTGCACGAAACGCTTGGCCGTGCCGGCATCGCGCTGCGCCGCGGGACCAGCACGATCGTCGCGGCGGCGGCCACGGCCGAGGACGCTCGACTGCTCGAGGTCGAGACGGGCGATCCGCTCCTCGTCGAGCGGCGGGTCATCGCCGACGGGCATGGCCGGCGCATCGAGGCGACCGAGTCGCGCTATCCCGCGGACCGGTACGGCCTCGTGGTGGGCTTCGATATCGAGGGACCGGATCCCGACGGCGGCGGGATCGCCGCTGCGCCTGGGGGCACGCCCGGCGGCGCTGCTCGATGACGGGCGAGCCTTCGACCACGATCCGTGGCCGGCTGGTCCTCGACGATCGCGTCGCCAGCGGGCGGATCTCGATCGTGGACGGGCGCATCGCCGCCGTGGACCTCGACGACGAGGCCGCGTCCGACGGTCCGATCCTGGCGCCCGGCTTCGTCGACCTGCACGTCCACGGCTGGGGCGGCCAC
Source organism: Chloroflexota bacterium (assembly GCA_034666885.1). Taxonomy (GTDB): domain Bacteria; phylum Chloroflexota; class Limnocylindria; order Limnocylindrales; family CSP1-4; genus SPCO01. The sequence continues at coordinate 714 of JAXDKY010000171.1, read as the reverse complement.
GACGCCATGGGCGACCTCGCCGCGCTCGACGGCATGGCGCGGGCCCTGCTGCGACGGGGCGTGACCGCGTTCCTGCCGACGGCCGTGACGGCGCCGTTACCGGAGCTCGCAGCGTTCGCGGATCGCGTCCGGACCTGGCTGCCCGATGCCCCGACCGACGGCGCTGAGCCCCTCGGGTTCAACCTCGAGGGACCGTTCCTCGCGGAGGCGCGGCGCGGCGCGCACGACGCGGGTCATCTCCAGGTCCCGGCCGAGGTCGCGCACGGGAGCCTCGCGCCGCTCATCGACGGGCTCCGGCTCATCACAGTCGCGCCCGAGCTGCCCGGCGCGATCGATCTCATCCGCTGGCTCCAGGAACGCGGCGTCGCGATCTCGAGCGGGCACTCGGCCGCGACCCTGGACGAGGCGCGGGCCGGGTACGCGGCCGGCGCCCGGTCGACGACCCACCTGTTCAACGCGATGAGCGGCGTCGACCACCGGTCGCCGGGCGTGGCAGTCGCGGCGCTGCTCGACGACGCGGTCTACGTCGAGCTCATCGCCGACGGCATCCACGTGCATCGCGCGTTGTGGTCGCTCGTCACGCGAGTCAAACCGGCGGACCGGCTGCTGCTCGTGAGCGATGCCGTGGCGCTCGCGGGGACCGGCGATGGGCACGGGCAGATCGGCGGTCTCGCGGTCGAGGTCATGGGCGACCGCGTGACCCTGGCCGGGACG
>JAXDKY010000170.1:0-2927 GCA_034666885.1 Chloroflexota bacterium | reverse complement strand
CGACCGCCGCGCGAACCGAATCGATCCAGCCGTCGCCCAGCCGCGGACCCTGTGCAATCACGCTTGAGATCATGCTCAGGCACCGAGCACGACGCTCGAACAGCGGATGACGGTTAGGACTCGAAGTCGACAGTCCCCTCGAGAAGTTTGACGAGCAGTCGTCGCAGCGTCCGGCCCTCACTGGTCGACAGGCGCCCCAACGTGGTGGCGTTGACCGTCACGGCCTTCGGGACGAGCTCATCGCGCAGCGACCGACCGCGGTCGGTGAGATGGATCCGACTGACGCGTCCGTCGCCAGGATCGGCGACACGGGTGACGAGTCCGTCGCGGACCATGCGATCGATGGTCCGGACCATGGTCGGTGGCTCGATCGCGACCACCCGCGACAGGTCGGCCTGGCTCATGCCATCCCGCGCCCACAAGAACATGAGCACGGCCCATTGACCGATGGCCACGCCCGCCGGTCGAATCTCCTCCGCGAGTTGATGAGCGATCGAACGTGAGACCCGATTGACGAGATAGCCGAGGCTGTCTTCGATCACGAACTCACCAGGGGTGGCGGTGTCGCCAGAGACGTCGCCGTCACCCCGCCCCTGCGTCTCGGCCCGCGTCCGAACCGACCACTCGCTCACGCGTGAGAGGACTCGGCGGCGCGCACCTGGACGTAGCCGTCGATGCCCGCGATCCGGAGTAGCAGTCGCTGCACGGGATCGAAGGTGATTAGGACGGTCGTGGCGTCGACTCGCTCCGGAGCCGTCACGGAATACATATCGCCGCGCCAGTGGATGGTCCCGCCGCCCGCGGCGACCAGATTCCGGTACCAGTCGACCTGCGCGCCGAAGGCAAGTGCGATGGTGAATCCGTCACCGCTGCGCCGGGCCGCCACCGGCGTGCGGTAGACGCGGCCAGTCTTCCGGCCGCGATGTTCGACGACCGCGAAGATCGGATTCCAGCGCTTCCCCGCGAGTGGCAGCATGGCCGTGCCGGTCAAGCGGCTGATGCGCCACAAAACTCCGCCAAATCGCGGCTTAGTCGCCGGCACCGCCGTCTCTCGAAGCTCGGTGGTGGTGTGAGTCGGTGATGCGCCGAGCGTCATCGCTGGGCCTCCAATCCCTTAGCAAGCTATCTATCTCGAACGATAGCATGCTAATGATCGGCCTGTCAATCGTGCGACGCCCGTGCCGTCCCTAAAGCGGTGCGCGTGCCGATCCGGATCAGGCTGAACAAATCGTTCCATCTCCGCGGGTCGGGCCGACCTGGGGGCCCGGCCGCGACGTGATCGCGACCGGGCCCGGGTGGCCGCCTAGGTTGCGCGGCCCGCAGCGGTCGCGTCGGGAACCTCGTTGAGCCGTCCGCTGCGCACGTCATAGACGTACCCATAGATCGGGATGCCCGACGGCACGAGCGGATGGTTCCGGATCCGCCGGACGTCATCGACGACGCTTCCGGTCTGGTCGGCGATGGTCAGCCAGTCGATGTCGGCGCCTTCGGTGGACCCGGGTCCGGCCCCGACATCGTGAAATCCCTCCGGTCCGAGCGCGGCGGTCTCGAGGCTGCTCGCAAGGAGACCGCGGATCACGTCATTGGTGAAGAACTCCATGCCGCAATCGGTGTGATGGATGACGAACCACTCGGACGTGCCGAGGAGCTTGTAGGAGATCACGAGCGAGCGGATGGCGTCATCGCTGGCGCGTCCGCCGGCGTTGCGGATGACGTGCGCGTCGCCCTCGCTGAGGCCCGCGTACTTCGCGGGGTCGAGCCGCGCGTCCATGCACGTGAGGATCGCGAAGCGCCGGGCCGGCGGAAGGCCGAGCTCGGCTTTGGCACCGAATGAATCGGCATAGGCGGCATTGGCGGCGAGGACGTCGTTGAGGATCGTTGACATCGATTGAACTCCAAAGGTGCTGTTCACGGGAACCGAAGGAGAAACGGAACGGCCGACGTTGCAGCCGAACCCGGTCGGGGTCTGCGGCTGGCCGTCGCCATCGGGCATGAAAAAAGACCGGGCTCCTGAACGGAACCGCGGCCCCCTGGCATCAACGTCTCGACCGAGTCGGGTCGAGCGAACGTCAGATGCACGCCTCCTGACGGCGGGGCCGCCGGGGACAACATTCCGCTACGCGGATCGACCTGGCATCAGTGCCGATGACGTTCACCGCGCAACCATACTTCGCCATCCGCGCACAGGCAACGCGCGATCACCGTTCGGTGTCGGGTTCACGGGCGCGACCGCTCGAGGCTGTCCAGGATGGCATCGAGGCCGTACTCGAACTCGTCGCCGTAGTCGTAGCCGGGCTTCATCACGTGCTCGGTGAGGATCTCCAGGAGGTTCGGGTAGGCGTTCAGCGGAAAGGGCTCGAGCATCTCCTGCGCCACGTACCCGATCTCGTCCGACGTTTCGAATGGCAGGTTCATCTTCGTCAACGCGAAGCCGTAGATGTAGCTGTCGAGGAGCGAGTATGCGTGGGCGGCGCCGACGATGTCGAAGCCTCCCGCCCGCAGGCTGCCGAGCACGGCGTCGTGGTGGCGCAGGTTCGCCGGTCCCGGATTCCGCCTCGATTCCATCAGGCCGATCGCCCAGCGGTGGCGTGACAGGACGTCGCGCAACGAGATGGCCCGCCGCTGCATCGCCGTCCGCCAGTCGGTGCCGCTCGATGGCACGACGACCTCGCTGAACACGATGTCGACCATCCCATCGATCAGGTCGTCCCGGTTCGCCACATGACGGTACAGGGCCATCGGCGCGACCTCGAGGACATCGGCGAGCTTGCGCATCGAGAGGGCTTCGAGCCCGAGGGCGTCGGCCTGGTCGATCGCCGCGCGAAGCACGCGTTCCCGGCTCAGCCGGCTTCGGGTGTCCGCTCCCGGTGTGGGTTGTGTGGTCATCCGCGCGACTCCTTGCGTGGCGCCGCCTTCCCGGAATCTCC
>JAXDKY010000169.1:0-2726 GCA_034666885.1 Chloroflexota bacterium | reverse complement strand
CCCGACTGCTGCCTCCCGTAGGAGTCTGGGCCGTGTCTCAGTCCCAGTCTGGGTGATCGTCCTCTCAGACCACCTACCGATCGTCGCCTTGGTGAGCCGTTACCTCACCAACGAGCTAATCGGACGCAGGCCCCTCCCGAAGCGCCTTGCGGCTTTACTGATGCGAATGAACGCATCACCACATGCGGTATTAGCCACCCTTTCGGGCAGTTATTCCCCACTTCGGGGCAGGTCACCTACGCGTTACTCAGCCGTCCGCCACTAACACTCAGAGCAAGCCCTGAGTGTCCGTTCGACTTGCATGTCTCATGCACGCCGCCAGCGTTGATCCTGAGCCAGGATCAAACTCTCCGAATGTTTCGCGCCGTGTTGCCACGGCGACTTCAATCCGAGGGTTCGATCGCTCGCACATCTTTTGTCCAGATGTTTCCTGTCACTCTTCAATTGTTAAGGTGCAGCGTCGGACGCGACAGCGCGTGGCGCAGACCGTGAATGATGGGGCCTGCCCCGCACGGTGTCAAACGCACCGACTCGGGATTCTGGCCGCCTCGACGGCCGGTCGCACCGACCTCGCGGAGGTGGCACGGCGGCGAATACTACGGGCGGCCAGGGGGCCTGTCAAACGACCCGACGAGGATCGCCGAAGGCAGCTCGGGGCGCCCCTCGACGTGGCCTACAGCGGCCCCGACTCGACCAGGAGGATGAACGCGGCGCCGCTCAGCCAGCACAGGAGCGCCAGGTCGACGCCGCCGGGGTTGCCGATCGCAACCAGGAAGAGGTACAGGATCAGCCCGAGGAGCGCCGCGGCGGCCGCCTTCAGGAGCCGCAATCCGATCTCAACGAACAGATGCGACACGTCGGCCTCAGACCGCCCGACGGCCCTGGAGCGCCCGGATCAGCGTGACCTCGTCGGCGTACTCCAGGTCCCCGCCGACCGGCAGGCCGCGCGCGATCCGGGTCACGCTCCCGACGACCGACTCGAGCCGCTCGGCCAGGTACATGGCCGTCGCCTCGCCCTCCAGGGTCGGGTTGGTAGCGATGATCACTTCCTCGAACGGGCTGCCTTCGCGTGACGCCTCGTCGGCGCGGGCCAGGAGCTCCCGGATCTTGAGGCGCTCGGGCCCGATCCCATCGATCGGCGAGATGGCACCATGGAGCACGTGGTAGAGGCCCTTGAACTCGCCGGTCCGATCGAGAGCGAGGACATCGAGCGGCTCCTCGACGACGCACAAGCGGGTCTGATCGCGACCCGGGTCCCGGCAGATGGCGCACAGCTCCTGGTCGCTGATGTTGAAGCAGCGTTCGCAGAAGACCACCTTGTCACGGACGTCGACCAGGGCCGCAGCAAGCGCCCGCGCTTCGGCGTCCGGGGCACGCAGCAGGTGGTAGGTCAGCCGCTGGGCGGTCTTCGGCCCGATGCCGGGCAGGCGGCCGAACGACTCGATCAGACGGGCGACGGGCTCGATGAGAGGGGTCGACACGCGCCGTTCACATCCCCGGGATCTTGAGGCCGCCGGTCACCGCGGCCATCTTCTCCTCGGCCAGCTCGCGCGAAGCTCGCAGCGCGTCGTTGATGGCCGCGACGACGAGGTCCTGGAGCATCTCGACATCGGCGGGATCGACGGCCGACGGGTCGATCGTGATCGAGACGACCTCGCCCTTGCCCGTGACGGTCGCACTGACGACGCCGCCGCCGGCCGAGCCGTCGACCTGCGCGGCTTCGAGCTCGGACTGGACGCGTGCCATGTCCTGCTGCATCTGCTGCGCCATCCGCTGCAGGTTCGCCATCCCCATATTCGTGTTCCTCCTCGTGGTCGTGGCGGCCAGTCTGACCGATGCGCCGACGGCGTGCCGCGGCGTTGTCGCCGTCAGTCGATCTCGACCACGTCGGCCAGGTCGTCGCCGAAGATCCGGCGCGCCTCGGCCATCAGGAAGCCGTCCTCGCCGCCGGTCGATGCGGCCGCGACCTCGATGTTGGCAACAACACAGCGGACGCCGACGTCGTGCCCGACGACCTCCTGGATGCCGGCTTCGATGGCGGCCTTCTTCCGTTCCGCGATCTCGCGCAGGAACGCCTGCTCCTCCGGATAGCCGAGCGTGACCACGGACCCGTCGAGGGCGACCGGTCGGCAGGTGAGGATCAACTGCTTGATGGCCGGCTGCCGACTCAGGACCGCGACGATGTCCGGCCAGGCGGCGACGATCCGCTCGAGCGAGAGCTCGGTGCCGTTGGTGGCCGTTGCGGGCTGCGGCTCGGCAGCCGCGGGTTGCGTGTCGGCGGCCTGAGGCTCGGCTGCCTGCGGCGAGATGGCTGCGGGTGCCGAGTCTTTCAGCGCGGCTGCTGTCGCGGGGTGCGGTTCGGTCGGGGCGACTGCCGTCGCAGGGGCAGGCTCGGTCGGGGCGGCTGCCGTTGTGGGGCCAGGGTCCGTCGGGGCGGCTGCAGGTTCGGTCGGGGCGGTTCGAGGTTCGGGTGGCTCGGCGTCGGCGGCTCGGCCTGGGGCAGCTTCCGGTCCCTCGGCCGTCGGCGATTGGGCGGTTGGCGCCGGGCGGGTGCCGGACGCTCGGGCCGTCCGGGGTTGGGTCGCCGACCGTGGCTCGGGCGTCGGCGCGCTAGCGGCCACCGGGGCGGGTGTCGGCTCCGCAGTCGGGACCGCGGCTGCCGTTGTTGACGGGGCCATCGACGGCCCGGCGAACAGGGCGAGCTCGAGCTGGAGGCGCAAGCCACC
>JAXDKY010000168.1:0-5309 GCA_034666885.1 Chloroflexota bacterium | reverse complement strand
ACGCCCTTGGCGCCGATCGGGTGATGCGGCGAGGGCGTGACGGTCTTGGCGACCTCCCAGGCGGGCGTCTCCATGGCCGTCGGCACGAGGTAGTCCATGAACGTCCCGGCCATGTTGTTGCCGAGCTCGTCGTACGTGATCTCCTCGTACAGCGAGGGGGCGAGGCCCATCGTGAGGCCGCCGTGGATCTGGCCGTCCACGATCATGGGATTGATGATGTTGCCGCAGTCGTCGACCGCCACGAACCGGCGGACGTTGACCCGACCGGTCCCTTTGTCGATGTCGACGACGCAGATGTACGACCCGAACGGGAACGTGAGGTTCGGCGGGTCGTAGTAGTCGACCGCCTCGAGCCCGGCCTCCATCCCCTGCGGATGGTTGGTGTAGGCCGCGAACGCGATCTCCTGGATGGTCTTGAACCGGTCGGGCGAGCCCTTGACGGAGAACTTGCCGGGCTCCCAGTCGAGGTCGTCTTCGGACGCCTCGAGCAGGTGCGCGGCGAGCTTGCGAGCCTTGGCCTGGATCTTGCGGGCGGCCATCGCGGTGGCGGCGCCGCCGACCGGGGTCGAGCGCGACGCGTACGTGCCCAGGCCGTAGGGCGCCGTGTCGGTGTCGCCGTACTCGATCTTGATGTCCTGGACCGGGAAACCGAGCTCCTCGGCGATGATCTGGGCGAACGTCGTCTCGTGGCCCTGGCCTTGGGTCTGAACGCCGATGCGGGCGAGGACCTTGCCGGTCGGGTGGACCCGGATCTCGCACGAATCGAACATCTTGAGGCCGATGATGTCGAAGTCATGGGACGGCCCCGCCCCGACGATCTCGGTGAACGAGCTGATGCCGATGCCCATGAGCTCGCCGCGCTCGCGCTTCTCGAGCTGCTCCTTGCGCAGGCCGGCGTAGTCGATCATGTCCATGGCCTTCTGGAGCGCCGGGGCGTAGTCGCCCGAGTCGTACTCCCAGCCGGTCGGGGTCTTGTACGGGAACTGGTCCTTGCGGATGAAGTTCTCCATCCGCAGCTGGGCCGGGTCCTTACCGATGTCGTGGGCGAGGATGTCGACCATCCGCTCGATGGCGTGGACGGCCTCGGTCACCCGGAAGGAACAGCGGTAGGCGACGCCGCCCGGCGGCTTGTTGGTGTAGACGCCATCGACTTCGACGAACGCGTTGTCGAAGTCGTAGGAGCCGGTGATGACGTTGAAGAGGCCGGCCGGGAACTTGGACGGGTCGGCCGCGGCGTCGGTGTAGCCGTGGTCGGCGATGGTCTTGACCTTGAGGCCGGTGATCTTGCCGTCCTTGGTCGCGCCCATCTCGGCGTGGATGTGGTAGTCGCGGGCGAACGAATCGGCCTGCAGGTTCTCGCTGCGGTCCTCGATCCATTTGACCGGCTTGCCGACGGTCAGGGAGGCGACGACCGCCAGCACGTAGCCCGGGTAGACCGGCACCTTGCCGCCGAACCCGCCGCCGATATCGTGGGTCTTGACCCGGATGTTCTGCTCCGGCAGGCCGGACACGAGCGCGAGCACGGTCCGGATGGCGTGCGGTGCCTGGCTGGTGATGTGGAGCGTCATCTGGCCGCGGATGGCGTCCCAGTCCGCGACGCAGCCGCACGTCTCGATCGAGGCGACATGGATGCGCGGGATGTAGATGTCCTGCTCGATGCGGACGTCGGCGGCCTCGAGGGCGGCATCGGCCTTGGCCGCATCGCCCGATTCCCAGTGCCAGATGTGGTTGTTCTGCTTGTCCTCGGCGCGGTCCGGGCGAAGGACGAAGGCGCCCTCCTCCAGCGCCTTGTGCGGGTCGGTGATGACCGGCAGCGGCTCGTAGTCGACGGTCACGGCGGCGACCCCGTCGGCCGCGATGTAGCGCGTGGTCGCGACGACCGCGGCCACTTCCTGGCTCTGGTACATCACGGTGTCGGTCGGGAGCACCATCTGCTTGTCGCCGGCGAGGGTCGGCATCCAGTGCAGACCGGCCTTCTCGAGGTCGGCCCCGGTGATGACCGCGAGCACGCCCGGGATCTTGAGCGCCTCGGATGCGTCGATGCCCTTGATCGTCGCGTGGGCGTACGGGCTGCGGACGATGTCGAGATAGAGCATGCCGGGCAGGACGACGTCGTCGATGTACTCGCCGGCGCCCTGGATGAACCGGGGATCTTCCTTGCGCTTCACGGAATGGCCCATGCCCCCGATCTCGGGGGAGGTGCGGAGCTCGTGTTCGACTTCGGTGGTCATCGTCGTCGCTCCCTCAACCGGCCGCGGCCGGTTCGGCCGAGACTTCCTGGCCGTCGACCGACGCTGCGGCCACGACGGGCGCCGACTCGCCCTCGCGAAGGGTGCCGGCCGCCTGTTGGATCGCTTTCACGATGTTCACGTAGCCGGTGCAGCGGCACAGGTTGCCGCTGATCCCCTCGCGGATCTCGGCCTCCGATGGATCGTCGTTCTCGCCGAGGAGCCAGGCCGCCTGCATGATCATGCCGGGGGTGCAGAAGCCGCACTGGAGTCCGTGCTGGTCCCAGAACGCCTGCTGCAGCGGGTGGAGTGTCGCGCCGTCGGCGATGCCCTCGATCGTGCGGATCTCGCGGCCGTCCGCCTGGACGGCGAGCATCGTGCACGACTTGGCGCTCCGGCCGTCGACGTGGACCGTGCACGCGCCGCAGTTGCTGGTGTCGCAGCCGATGTGCGTGCCGGTGAGCCCGAGGTTCTCCCGAAGGAGGTGGACAAGGAGGAGGCGAGGCTCGACATCGGCCTCATGTACCTCGCCGTTGACGGTGACGCTGATGTGCTGGGTGGTCATCGTTGCTCCCTCGGTCATGCGTACGAGAGGGCGCGGGCGACGGCGCTGCGGAGCGACCGGACGGTCAGCTCGGCGGCCATCGCGCGCTTGTAATCGACGGGTCCGCGGACATCGGCGGCGGGGCTCGCCTGGGCCCCGGCCGCGTCGCCGGCCTTGCGGAACAGCTCCTCGGACGGTTGCTGGCCGGTGAGGATCGCCTCGGCATCCGTGGCGGCGAACGGCGAGTCGGCGACAGCGGTGATGCCGACTCCGGCGTTGTCGATGCGGCCGTCCGGCGCCAGCCCGACGATGACCGCCGATCCCACCGTGGCGAAGTCGCCGACCTTGCGCTCGAGCTTCGTGTAGGCGCCGCCGGTGCCCTTCGGCCGCCGCCGGATGCGGATCTCCGTGAGGACCTCGGTGGGTTCGATGGCCGTCGTGAACGTGCCGAGGAAGAAGTCGCGGGCCTTGATCAGCCGCTCCCCGGACTGGCCGCGGCAGACGATGGTGGCGTTGACGGCCAGGAGCATCGCCGGCCAATCGCTGGCCGGGTCGGCGTGCGCGACCGAGCCACCGATCGTGCCCCAGTTGCGGACCTGCGGGTCGCCGATCACTCCTGTGAGGTCGATCAGGGCGGGGTAGTGATCCTGGACGATGGCGTCGTCATGGACCTGGCGGTGGGTGGCCTTCGCGCCGATCCGGAGCTCATCGTCGGTCTCGGTGATGCCATCGAGGCCGGTGATGTCGCGCATGTCCACGAGGAGCGCTGGTTGGGCGAGGCGGAGCTTGATCAGAGGGATGAGGCTGTAGCCGCCGGACAGCAGCTTGGCCTCCCCTTCGCGGTCCTTGAGGATCCGCAGCGCGTCGTCCAGGTTGCCTGGGCGGACGTAGTCGAACTGGCCCGGGATCATCGCGCGCCTGCCTCCTTCCCCGCGTCGTGGCGGGGACTCATCGGCCCGTCCAGCCCGGACAGGCTCGAACGTCTGGCGATGGCGGAACGGCGGCCGGGCTGCGTCCCTCAGGCTCGACCGGGGTCCAGGTTGCGCTAGTGCTCCCGGAAAGTATCCGCCCGGGGTCGTTGGCACGTCAACGGAACTTCGGCGATCCCAGGGGGTCGTGGGCCACCGCGCCACTGCTAGTGACTGCTTCTACACGAATGAGCGTGGGTGGTGACCGAAATCGTCGTTTCTCGCCACCACCCACGAGGACTCATCACCAACGGGTCACTGACGGCAGCCCTTAGGCGGCGACCATCGGCTGCCCTGTTTCGAGCCAGGTCTTGAGCCCCGACAGGATGTACTCGGTGCCGCCGCTGAATTCGCTTTCGACCACAGAACCCGGCACGATCGCGGTCGTGACGATGACACGCGTGGGTTCACCCTCGCCGTCCCCGGGAATGAGCTCCCAGGACTCCCGCACCGGCCCCTCGGCCGCGATCTCGGGGGACCAGCGCGCATGGAAGGAGACGACGAGCCTCCGCCCTGGCTCGATCTCAAGGACCTCGCCGTCGGCCGCGATGCTGCCGTCAGGGTTGGTGTACGAGATCGCCGCCCCGACCTCCCACGCCGACGCGATCCGGGTTTCGTAGAAGTAGTTGACGGTGTCGTCGCCGTCGGTCATGGCCCGCCAGATCCGCTCTGGCGACGCTTTGATGTACACGGAATAGACGTGATCGACGGGGTCCACGGGAGCCTCCAGTGTGCGTTTCATGAACGACAGCGCCCCGACGATGGGCTCGGCGAACTTGCCGATCCATCGATCGTGGGCGAGACGGATGGGCACCGGGTTGAGGAAGTGGCGCTTCTCGCGGCCGACCTTCTGGGTCGTCACGAGATCCGCGGCTTCGAGCACGCCCAGGTGCTTCATGACCCCGAACCGCGTCATCTCGGGCAACGCTTCGCACAACTCACCGAGCGTCTGGCCATCGCGCTCGAAGAGCCGGTCGAGCAGGACCCGCCGACCGGGGTCGGCGAGTGCCCGAAAGATCGGAGCCATGTCATCCGTCACGCCGGCGATATTATGTGACTAAATAGTCACGTGTCAATCGCAGAGTTAGCTGGCCTCTGTGTCGTCTGGCACGCTTCCGTTCTTGGACGGGATCGCGAGCAGGGCGAAAGGACGAAGCGGCTGTTCGCGCCCGGCGGACGAGCCGGCTAGCGCGTCACCCGGTAGCGGAGGAAGACGACCCTGGAGCTGAAGGAGCGGGTCTCGACGAGTTCGAGATCCACCCGGTGCTCATGCCGGGGAAAGAACGGGATGCCACCGCCGACAAGCACCGGGTGGACCCTGAGCCGGTACTCGTCGATCAGACCCGAAGCGGCCGCCTCGGCGGCGAGCGTCGCACCGCCGATCCAGATGTCGCCCTCTCCGGGCTCCGCTCGCAACCGCTCGATCTCCTCCGCCAGCCCCGCGGAGGCCAGGCGGGCATTGCCCTCCACTGCCGACAACGTCGTGGAGAACACCAGCTTTGGGAGTGGATTCCAGAGCGCGGCCCACTCGAGCTGTGCGTCGTCGAGCGATGCCTGGTCGGCGGTCTC
>JAXDKY010000167.1:0-3512 GCA_034666885.1 Chloroflexota bacterium | reverse complement strand
CGAAGTTGACGTCGCCCTTGAGCTGTGCCTGCCGAGCGGCCGCGCTACCGGGGATGCCGGTGCTGTCCTTCACCGTCGCGCCGTTCGCGCGCAGCACGATCACGCCCATCTTCCCGAGGAGCCGCTGTTCCGTGAATTGCTTGGAGCCGACGGTGAGGTCGACCCCCTTCAGCCGGTTCCCGGGGACGTTCGGTGGAGGTCCGGCGGTGGGCACGTATGACGCGCTGGCTGCCAGGCCACAGCCCGCAAGGGTCACCGCCGCCATGGCCATCGCCCCGGCGGCGACGAAACGACGCCGCCGAGGAGCGGACCGGCGGATGCGGGTGGTGCTGATCTCACTCGACGGTGTCGATGTCGATGTCGATGTCGATGTCGATGTCGGCGTAGCTGTCGATGTCATGGTCGCATCACAGTCCCTTGGGCCGGAAGAGCTCTTCGAACAGGCGCCCGAGCCAGTCCACGGTCAGGGCCAGGAGGCCGACGATCAGCGCTCCCGAGACCAGCAGCTTGGGCTGGAACAGGTTGATGCCCGTCGTGATGAGAACGCCGAGACCGCCACCGTCGATGAACGTCGCGAGCGTTGCGGTACCGACCAGCAGGACGAGGGCCGTCCGGACACCGGTCAGCATGACCGGCACCGCGAGCGGTAACTCGACGCGGAGCAGGACGGCCATAGCCGACATGCCCTGGCCACGGCCCGCCTCGACGAGGCGCTGATCCACGCCCCGCAACCCCACGATCGTGTTGGCGAGGACCGGCAGCATCGCGTACGCGCAGAGCGCCAGCACCGAGGTCCAGAACCCGACCTGCAGGGCGATCGCGAGCAGCACGAAGAGGCCAATTGCGGGCGCCGCCTGGCCGATGTTCGCGACGAACGTCACGGGGGTCGCGACGCGCCGGAGCTTCTTCCGGGTCAGCGCGATGCCGAGCGGGATCGCGATGGCGAGCACGATCACGGCCGCGGCGAACGTGAGCTTCAGGTGCTCGATCGTCTCGGCCTTGATGGAGCTGTACCCGAGCGTCCGCTCCTGCACCGTGGTCAGCGTCGCGTTGGCCCGCCAGATGAGGAAGCCGGCCAAGGCGAGCAGGATCAGCACCGGCTGGATGAACAAGCTTTTCGGAAGCTTGCGCTTGATGCGGCGCGGCTCCTGGTCCATCTCGGGCGCGTCGGCGACGACAGCCTCGTTCGGACGCTCCGTCACGGAGCCGTCAACGGTCACCGCGTCACCCGACGTGCACCGGACGGGCGAGTCGAGCTGTCGTGGTCGGGCATCTCGTCGAGGTCGTCGTTCGCCCCGTTCCGCGCCGAACGCAGCAGGGCGATCGCGTTGGTGATGATGTCGACGTTGACGCGACCCACGATCTGGTTGCCGCGGCCTACGACGATGGCGCTGGAGTGGCTCGAGACCAACATCGTGTCGAGGGCGTCGTTAAGGGTCGCGCCCTCACCGATGACCTTGAGCTTGTTGTCCTCGCCCGCGGCGAGCTTGCCCGACCCTTCCAGTTCGCGCAGGTCGACCCAGCGGAGCGGCCGGTTGCGCTCGTCCACGACGACGACGTCGCGGGCACCCTCCTGCATCGCGCGGCGGGCGATCTCCTGCTTGTCCTCACCGATGCGGGCGGTGACCGGCATGTCGAGCGGGACGTCCTTGACGCGGACCAGCGTCAGCTGGCGCAGCGTGGCGCCGGCACCGACGAAGCTCTCGACGAAGTCGTCGGCCGGGGAGGCGAGGATCTCCTCGGGGGTGTCGTACTGGACGATCTCGCCACCCTGCCGGAAGATCGCGATCCGGTCGCCGAGCTTGACGGCCTCATCGAAGTCGTGCGTCACGATGATGATCGTCTTGCGGAGCTCCTTCTGGATGCGGAGCAACTCGTCCTGCAGACGCTGGCGGGTGATCGGGTCGACGGCGCCGAACGGCTCGTCCATGAGCAGGACGGGCGGGTCGGCCGCCAGCGCACGGGCCACTCCCACGCGCTGCTGCTGACCACCGGACAGCTCCTTCGGGTACCGCGAGCGGTAGACCTTCGGGTCCAGCCCGACGAGGTCGAGCAGCTCTTCGGTGCGGGTGGCGGTCTTCTTCTTGTCCCAGCCGAGCATGTTGGGGACCAACTTGACGTTGGCCTCGACCGTCATGTGCGGGAACAGACCGCCGGCCTGGATCACGTAGCCGATACGGCGGCGGAGTTCGTCGCCGTTGGCCTTGATGATGTCTTCACCGCCGAGCATGATGCGCCCGGAGGTCGGCTCGATGAGTCGGTTGATCATCTTGAGCGTGGTGGTCTTGCCACAACCCGAGGGACCGACCAGCATCACGATCTCGCCGGCGTTGATGGTCATGCTCAGATCGCCGACAGCAGGCTGCTGCTGGCCGGGGTAGCGCTTGCCGACGTTCTCGAGGATGACCTCGGCGCCGCTGACGGGCCCGGAATCGGTCTCGGCGGAACGGGTGGATGCGACAGTTTCAGACACGGAGACCCCTCGAAGTCGTGAGACGGCCCAGCAGGAGCAGCAGGACGTCGAGAATGAAAGCCAGGATGATCACGCCGATGGTTCCGACGGCCGCTGCCGGCACGGCGCCGGAGCCGCCGAGACGGGACAGGCCCTCGAAGATGTAGCCGCCGAGGCCTGGGCCGAGCACGTATGCGGCCACCGCGGCGATGCCCATGACCAGCTGCGTCGAGACGCGGATGCCGTTCAGGATGACGGGCCAGGCCAGCGGGATCTCGATCTGCCAGAGCGTGCGGAAGCGGCTCATGCCGATGCCGCGGGCCGATTCGATCAGCGACCGGTCGACGCCGGCGAGGCCGACCACTGCGTTGCGCAGGATCGGCAGCAGGGCGTAGAAGGTCACCGCGATGACTGAGGTCAGTACGCCGAGGCCGAAGGGCGCGATGAGCAGACCCAGCAGAGCGAACGACGGAATGGTGAGGCCGACGGCACCCACACCCTCAGCCACCTGGGTGGCGAAGGAACTGCGGTACACGAGGATGGCGAGCACGAGTGCGATGGCGGTGGCCAGCAGCACGCACTGCACCACGAGGCTCACATGCTGAAAACCGTCGTACGCGATCTGCGAGCGCCGGTTCTGGAAGTAGTCGATCAAGCCGCGCCCCCTTCTCTTTATGGCGTTCCGGCCGGGACGGCTGATGCCGATCGGATCGAGAGACGCTCGGACCCCTGCCGCCCGAACCGCTGACCTGAGGCGTTAGCGGATTGAGCGTTGTTCGACTGTAGTTCATGTGAACGGCAAAACCCTGAACACAACGCGACGTCGTGTCGCCCCTGCGTGTGTCCACAAGCCGCCACGCTGCAGTAACGCAGGACTACGGATCACACGGGCTATTCCCAGGATTACTCTGCGTAACCGGAGTGACATGCCACGCAACGTAAATGTGACGTGGCCGACGAGCCGGGTAGCGTCCGCTCCGACCCGCGAGACCTCCCAGAAACGGTCTGCCAGTCGTCTCGAAAGGACTGAACGTGAGCGAGCGCGTAGCCCTGATCACCG
>JAXDKY010000166.1:0-12251 GCA_034666885.1 Chloroflexota bacterium | reverse complement strand
GGAGGTCGTGGCGGGGGTCCGCCGGCCGGTCGACCGGAACCCGGCGGGTCACCCTGACGGAGCACTCGGCGCACGGTGTCCGGCGCGGCGACGAACGGCCCGATGTACGCGATGAGCAGGATGGGCACGAGGACCCGTGTGGCTACCGGCTGGACGGCGACGATCATCGCCAGCAGCCACAGCGTGAGCGCGTACAGCCCGATGGTCCGCGGCGCCAGCCCGGCGAGCTGGAGGCGTCGTGACGGGACGAGGATCAGGAGCCCGATGACCAGGGCCAGGGCGAGCAGCCAGGGTGCCGGCACCGCGTCAGCGCCTCATCGACCGTAGAGCTTGGGGAGCCTCTCGGCCGTGATGGCGTCCATGCGGTGGCGCGGTCCTCCATTCGGTCGAGGCGGAGGCCCGAGTATAGGCCTTGCCCGTTCGGCGAGCCGTCGCGGGGCCGTCCTGTCGGGCGCATCCGGAGCGCCCGCCGATGAGTCGTGGCGCTACGCTGACCCGCCCGACCTTGCAGCCATGGTTCGATGCCCACGACGTCCCCGATCCCCGAGCCCGTCACGCCTCCGCGCGCACCGTCGCCCCTCGCGTCGCGCCTGCGCGGCCGGGGTTCGGCGTGGCTCGATCGATGGGGCCCGATCGCCCCGCTGCTCGTGGCGGAGTTCGTCGTCTGGCTGGGGTTCGGCGGCCTCCTGCCGGTCCTGCCGATCTACTTCACCGAGCAGGGCGTCGACCTGGCGACGCTCGGCGTCGTCATCGCCGCCTGGCCCGCCGCCCGCCTCGTCACCGAACCGATCTTCGGCTGGCTGGCGGATCGGACGGAGCGCGTGCCGCTCATGGTCATCGGGCTGGTGGCGACGGGCGTGTTCGGGGCGCTCCCGCTCGTCCTGACCGGGCCGACGGCCTTCATCCTGCTGCGCGCCGGCGCCGGCCTCGGTGCCGCGATCTACGACCCGGCCGCGCGCGGCTTCCTGACCGATGCGACCCCAGCCGACCGACGCGGTGAGGCGTTCGGGCTGTACGGGGCGGCGCAGATGGGCGGGCTGCTGCTGGGCCCGACGATCGGGGCGTTCGGGGCCGCGCAGTTCGGTGGGATCGCGTTCGTGTTCGTGTTCAGCGCGATCGCCGCGGTCGTCGCCGCGACCGGGATCGCACTGCGCGTCCGCGAGGAGCCCTATGAACGGCACGCGCACTCGACGCCCTCGCCCGACCAGACGACGCTCCCACCGGACTCGCCGTTCATCGAGCGCCGGCGGGCGGCCGACCTGGCCGCCGAGGCGGAAGCACGCGCTGCCGCGCCGCCGGTCGCCGGAGTCGCGGGGGACGGCATGCAGCCGGTCCCGTCGGACCGGGCGATGCGCCTCCTCAATCGCGGGCTCATCGCGGCACTCGTCATCAACCTCGGCGGCTACTACGCGGGTGGCACCTACGAGGTCATCTGGAGCCTGTTCCTCCAGGGGCTTGGCGCCGACCTGCCACTGATCGGCCTGACGTTCGCGATGTTCGGACTGCCGGTGCTGATCCTGTCGCCCTTCGCCGGGCGCCTCGTCGATCGGCGCGGCTCCCTGGCTTTCATCGTGATCGGTTCGATCCTGCCCGCCGTCACCGGCATCGTCTACACATTCCTGCGCGACCCGGTCCTCGCGATCCCGTTGATCCTGGTCGAGGCGACCGGCATCGCGCTCCTGAACCCGGCGCTGTACTCGGTCGTCGCGGCGAACTCGCCGCCGGGTCGGTCATCGACGACCCAGGGCCTGTTCGGGGCCGCCGGCACCCTCGGCTTCATCGCCGCGTCGCTGGCCACCGGGGTCCTCGCCGAGCGGAGCATCCTGTACCCGTTCTACGTGTTCAGCGCGATCATGACCCTGTGCCTGGTGGTCGGCCTGGCGATCGGCGGACAACGCCTGACGGGCCGACCAGCCGCTGCCCAGCAGCTCGCCAGCGTTTGACCGAATGGGCCTATATCCCTATCATCCGTGAGCGGGGTGGAGCAGCGGCAGCTCGTCGGGCTCATAACCCGAAGGTCACTGGTTCGAATCCAGTCCCCGCAACCAACGCCTTTTCCTGAACCCCGGGTCCCGACCAACCCGGGGTTCTTCCTTGTCCGCGACCGGGCAGCCCGCGCGGGCCGCTCAGGGCGCGAGTCGCTGCCAGGTCGGGTCGCTGGTCGAGGTCCAGGGGGCCGGGCGCGATCTGCCGGTCTGTGGATCGATGATCACCTGGTGCATCGGTTGACCGGATGCGTCCACTGGCGTGCCCACGATCTGCGTGTCGTCCGGCGACCAGCTCCAGCTGGCACAACACCCTCCGGCGAGCGCCCCGTTGTCGCGGATCTCGATCCCCGATGAGCTTCCGTCCGCCGGGATGACCACGGCTCGGACATCGTCGTAGGCGTACGCATAGCCGCGGTGCAGGAACAGCCGTTTGCCGTCATTCGACCAAGCCGAACCTTGACTCCAATCGGCCTCAGGCGGCGACGGCAGCACGAGATCGCGGGCTCCGTCCGCCGACACCACGTGGGTCTGGGCCATGTCGGCGCTGGCATGGACGTAGGCCTGGTACACGATCTGTGACCCATCGGGTGACCACGCCGGGCCGCCCACGGCGAACAGGTCCGAAGGCGCCACGATGGTCCTGATGGTCCCGCCGGCCAGGTTGTACGCGAATAGGCCGCTACCGGCGCGAGTGCTTCCCTGGTAGCCCTCGAACAGGATCTCGGCACCGTCCGGCGGTCGGAAGGATGGCTCGAAGGCCGCCATGCCGAGATCGAGGTCGCGGATGCCGGTGCCATCGATGGGTGCGATCGACACGACGGGGAAGCTTCCCCTCGACGCTGCGATCAACACGGAGCGACCATCGGGCGAGAACTGGTACGGGTTCACGGTCCTTCCCAGATTGCTGTCAACGAGCGTGACCGGCTCCGGGGTCAACAGCCTGAGATCGCTGCCATCCGAGCGGGCGACATAGAGCTGCGCGCGGCCGCTGTCGATCATGCGAGCGAATGCGACGCGCGTGCCGTCGGACGAGAACCGCGGTCCCACGTCGATGGTGGGCCCGGTCACGATGGCCGTCGCGATGCCCGTCACCGGGTCGGCCGTGTAGATGTCGCCATCGGTGTCGTAGGCGATCACCCCGTTACGTGCCAGTCCGAACGGTGCGGGGAGCCGCGGCTGCGCGCCGATGAAGACGGCGACGGCTCCGAGCAGGAGCGCGACCGTCGCGACCGCGATCGAAAACAGACGCCATGGGATGCGGGGCGCGAGTACCCGCTGCATCGGGATGTCCAGGATCTCGGCCATGGGAAGCCACCTTTCGGGGAACGTCCAGGACGCGCGCTGGTGGTGCCGCACCGTCGTCGCGAGGACGTCGTCGATGTAATCGGGGTAGAGGGCCGGCGCGAGGTCGGCCAGGA
The DNA here is from genome assembly GCA_034666885.1 of Chloroflexota bacterium. GTDB lineage: Bacteria > Chloroflexota > Limnocylindria > Limnocylindrales > CSP1-4 > SPCO01. The sequence continues at coordinate 8,845 of JAXDKY010000166.1, read as the reverse complement.
TCCGCGGGAGGTCGCGCTCGAGCCGGCTGTCGATCGTCATGCCAGCTGTCCTCCCGCGATCGATGTCGGGGAGAGCTTCGGCTCGGCGGCCATCGCGACCCGCATCTGGACGAGCGCGCGATTCAGCCTCGACTTCACGGTGCCGACCGGGATGCCGAGGGTGGCCGCGACCTCGGTCAGCGGCAGCCCAAGGAAGTAGTGCAGGACGACGATCGCGCGGCCACGCTCGTCGAGGTGGCGAAGCACCCCATCGACCTGGTCGCGATCGGCGAGTGCGGCGGAGATGTCGGTGATGGCGGGCGCATGGAGGACCGTGAGCTCGACCTCGATGGGCCGCCGTCGCCGGCGGCGCGTCTGGTCGATGCAGGAATTGACGGTGAGCCGATAGAGCCAGGCATCGAATCGATCGGGATCCCGAAGCTTCGGGAGGTCTCGCCAGGCTCGGATCAACCCCTCCTGGACCGCGTCGCGTGCGAGCTCCGGGTCGCGGAGGATGAGGCGGGCCGCCTGGTCCAGCCGCACGACGGTCGCGCGGGCGAGCTCGGCGAAGGCGTCATGATCGCCTTGCCTCGCGCGTTCCACGAGTCCTCGCTGGTCCACGGAAGCCTCGACGTTGGGCCCGGCCATGGTGGTCGTGCCTCACAGCCTATGGCGTCGCCGTCTCGGGAACGGTTCGTTCGTTCGGTCAGTCCCAGCGGAACGTGCGTGCGGCGAGGAGGCTCGCGGCCACGGCCCAGGCAGCGACGATCGCCAGCGGCGGCACGACGCTCGACCCGTCACCGAGCGCGGCGGCGAAGGCGTCCGCCAGCGCCCCGACGGGCAGCAGGCGCACGACCATGGCGACCGCAGCGGGAAGGTCGGCGACGGGCACGAGCGCCCCACCGAAACCCAGCGCGAGCAGGAACAGGACGTTCGCGAGGACCAGCGCTGCCTCCGGCCGAACGCTTCCGGCAAGAGCGAGCCCGAGGCCGGCGAATGCCGCCGCCCCGACGATCGTCGCCGCGAACACGGCCACCACGGAGGCGTCCGCGTCCGGCCGCCAGCCCAGCACGAGCGACGCCACGACGAGCAACCCCACGACCTGCGCCAGCGCGATCGCGACGACGACCAGGAGCTTCGCCGCGACCAGGCCGTCGCGGCCGAGGGGTGAACCGCCGAGCCGCTTGAGCACGCCGTACCCGCGCTCGTAGGCCGTGGCGATCCCGAGGTTGACGAGGCCGCTCGCGAGGATCGCGATGGCGAGGGTCCCGGGCAGTGCGACGCCGACGGCGCCGCGGGCCGAGCCGTACGTTCCCAGGAACAGGAGCACCGCGACCGGAACGCCGATCATCGCCAGCAGGTTCTCGCCGCGTCGCGCGGTCAGGCGACTCTCCATCCGGACCTGGCTCAGGACGGCCCTGGGCCAGGGCGCCGGGCCGCTCATCCCGTGGCCTCCCGGGCGACCAGGTCGAGGTAGGCGTCCTCCAGCGAGCCGCCGACTGCCCGCGACTCCACGATGAGCCGGTCGAGGGCGCGACACGCGTCGGCGACGGCCGCGACGAGGTCCGGCGTCGGCTCCCGGTCGGGGACTTCGAGCCACGCCCCGTCGTCGGTCGGTCGGATGGTGGCGCCGACGACCGTGGCCAGTCGCGCGATGCCCTCGGCGTCGATGGGGCGGTCCAGCCGGAATCGCAGCCGCGGTCGCGCGCCGGCGGCCAGCTCCGAGGGCGTGCCGGTCGCCACGACCCGGCCCTCGACGAGGACCACGATCCGGTCCGCCAGACGCTCGACGTCGGTGAGGTCGTGGCTCGTCAACAGGATCGCGACCCCGGCTGCTCGCTGCTCGGCGACAAGCGCCCGAACGACGGCCCGCGCCTCGGGGTCCATGCCGGCCGTGGGCTCGTCGAGGATCAGCACCACGGGCCGTCCGACGAGCGCCAGCGCGAAGGCCAGGCGTTGGCGCTCCCCGCCGGACAGGCGGCGGAACGGGGTGGTCGCCACGGCCCGCAGGCCCAGCTGATCCAGCAGCTCGTCCGGGTCGCGCGGGCCGTCGTGGAAGCCCGCGTATTGCCGGATCGTCTCCAGCGGCCGTGCCCGCAGGTCGATGCCGCCGGACTGGAGCATCAGGCCCACCCGGGCTCGCAGCGATCGGCCGCCGCGCGCCGGGTCCTGCCCGAGGACGCGGACCGTGCCGGCGTCGGCGCGCCGATAGCCCTCGATGATCTCGACGGTCGTCGTCTTGCCCGCCCCGTTGGGACCGAGCACGGCCACGATCTCGCCGGGCGCCACGCGGACCGATACGTCCTCGACGACCGACCGCTGGCCGTATCGCTTGGCCAGACCCTCGACCACGATGGACGGCTCGGTCACGGCGCGATCCGCGCGTAGAGCGTCTCGAAGTCGGTGTCGCGCACCTCGCCGATCTGGATCGCGCGGACCACGCCGGCGGCGTCGATGAAGAACGACTGCGGCCGCCCGAGCACGCGATAGCGACCCTTGTCGGTCTTGTCGGGATCCTCGACGGTGGGCCAGGTCGCCCCGAATTCGGCCACGAAGTCGCGCGCCAGCGGCGCCGGGTCGTCGGTCAGGACGCCGATGACCGCCAGGTGGTCGGCGGCATGCTCGGCGAGCTTCGCGGCGAGCAGCGGGAACTCGTCCCGACACGGGATGCAGGTCGGACCCCAGAAGTTGAGGACGACCGGCCGGCCGGCGTAGCTCGCGAGGTCGAACGGCGCACCGTCCAGGGTCGTCCCGACGATGCGCGGGGCCGCTGCCCCAACGGCCACCCCGGGATCCTGGCCGACGCGGACGAACCACCACACCGCGGCGGTCGTGACGACCGCGATGGCCAGGGCGACGAGGATGGGTCGGCGCGACGTGACGTTGGCCTCGGGACGGTGCGCCCTACTGGAGGGTGGCGCTGCCCGTCATGTTCGGATGCACCGAGCACACGAACGTGTAGGAGCCGGCGGGCAGCGACGGCACGTCGTAAACCTTCGTATCAGGGCCGGCGAAGATCGCGCCCTTGAAGACGCTCGCCCCGCTGCCGTCCTTCAGCTCGACGTTGTGCGGTGTACCAGGGTCCTCATTGACGAAGGCGAGCGTGAAAGGGCGGCCCGCGGGTGCCGTGAGGCTGGTCTCGACGTACGCGATGTTCTTGGCATGGACCACGACGTCGGCCTGCGGGGCGCCGGAACCGCCGGGCTCCCCGGGTGCGCCGGAGCCGGCGGGCGCACCGGGAGGCGCGCCGGACCCAGACGGGGCGCCCGATGCCGCCGCGCCGCCATTGACATCGCGCGGCGGCAACCAACCCGCCTGCAACACGACGCCGCCGATCAGCAGCACGGCCAGCGCCACGAACAGGAAGGACGGCCAGCGCGGCGCGGGCAGGCTCTCGAGGTGCCCGGACGTGTCCGCTTGCTCGGCGTTGGCGTACTCCCGGCCGGCGTCGACCAGCCAGCCGAGGAGCGTCGCGACGAGGGCGAGGACACCGGCCGCCAGGAGCCAGCCCCCGAACACCAGGCCGAGCATCAGCATGCCCGTCCCGACCGCCCCCAGGATGGGCCGGAACGACGGGCCGGGCAGGTGGACACCGGGTGGCGGACCCTCGTGGACGGCCGCCGGCAGCTCCGGGGCGCTCTGCACACCGAGGTCGTGGTCGAAGATGCGGACCGATTCGGTGAGCCAGTAGATGAGCGTCAGGACCAGGGCGATCACGCCGAACAACAGGATCGGGCCCGGGAACACGACGCCGAGGAAGAGCAGGAACACCCCGATCGACGCGAAGATCGGAGCGAACGACGGGCCGGGCAGGTGCACGCCCGGTGGGTTGCGCGGGATCACCCGGCCCTTGCCGCGTCGCGCTTTTGGCGCCCGGAGCAGGCGCAGGAATGTCATCGCCAGCCAGACGACGGTCAGGACGAAGATGAAGACCGGGAGCAGGGCGATGAGCGCGCCCCAATCCGGGATGACGAACTGTGCCGTCAGCTCCAGGAAGCCATTCCAGAGGTCTTCGAGCATCCGGTCAGTCGTTCGGGGATCCGGCGATCAGGACGTACGACATGATCGCGATGGCGACACCCAGCAGGATGAGCAGGGTCACGCCCGCATAGTCGACCGACCAGCCGGCTGCCGCCTGCACGCCGAAGTAGATCGCCCCGACGATCACGAACACGAGTCCGACGAAGATGGCGTTACGAGGATGACGCAGCGGATGCATGACGTTACCCCTGGGGAGTCTTGCCGGGCAGCAGGTACAGCAGCGAGAACAGCAGGATCCAGACGACGTCCACGAAGTGCCAGTAGAGCGACGCCGCTTCGACCGCATCGTGATGGCGTGCGGAGAACTGCCCGGACATCCCGCGGTACAGGACGACCCCGAGCATCACGACGCCACCGAAGACGTGCGCGCCGTGGAAGCCGGTCAGGGTGAAATAGGTCGTGCCGTACGGACCGGAAGCGAGCGTCAGGCCTTCGCTGCCGAGCGCGGCGTAGTCGATCGCCTGCATCACCAGGAAGGTGATGCCGATGACGAACGTGACCGCGATGTTGCGGACGAAGGCCACGCGATCCCCGCGCCGGATACCCCACACCGCGAACTGGCACGTGAACGACGACAGGATCAGCAGGACGGTCGCCGGCCCGACCAGCGGCAGGATCTCGACGTGGAAGGCCTCGCTCGTCTCCGGGTTGAGCGGCGGCCACAACGGCGAGTGGGCCCGGACGCTGAAGTAGGCCGCGAACAGACCCGCGAAGAACATGACTTCGGAGGTCAGGAACAGCAGCATCCCCAGCACGACGTTGCTGATGCCGCCCGTGCTGTCGTGGCTGAGACCCGCGACCGGGTTGTGCTCCGTGGTCGCGAGGGCGTGCTCGTCGGTCGTCATCGGTTCAGTGCTCGTCGGTCGTGGTCAGGGCGTGCGACTTGGGGCCGTGGCGCGCGTCGAACACCGGCCGTTCCGAGCGGATCTCGGGCAGGCGGTCAAAGTTGTAGGGCGGCGGCGGCGACGTCGTCGCCCATTCGAGCGTGTTGCCTTCCCACGGATCGTCGCCCGCGATCGCACCGCTGCGCAGCGACAGGAAGACGTTCCACAGCAGCGGCACCATGCTCGCGGCGATCGTGAAGCCGCCGATCGTGGCCACGAGGTTGAGGTCGTTCCAGCCGGCCGTCGACGAGTAGTCGGCGATGCGCCGGGGCATCCCCGACAGGCCCAGCTCGTGCATCGGGAAGAACGTCATGTTGAAGCCGATGAACATGAGCACGAACTGGATCTTGCCCAGCGTCTCGTTGAGCATCCGTCCGGTCATCTTGGGGAACCAGTAATACAGCCCCGCCATGATCCCGAAGACGGACCCGCCGAACAGCACATAGTGGAGGTGGGCCACGACGAAGTAGGTGTCGTGGAGGGCGAAGTCGACCGGGACGGACGCGCTGAACGCGCCATTGATCCCGCCGATCAGGAACATCGTCAGGAACCCGATGGCGAAGAGCAGCGGCGTCGCAACCCGGATCTGGCCGCGCCACATGGTGAAGATCCAGTTGAAGAACTTCACGCCGGTCGGCACCGCGATCAGGAACGTCATGAGGCTGAAGAAGGGCAGATAGACCGCCCCGGTCGTGAACATGTGGTGCGCCCAGACGGAGAAGCCGAGCGCCCCGATCGCCACCGTCGCGAAGACGAAGGCCTTGTAGCCGAAGAGGGGCTTGCGGCTGAACACCGGCAGGATCTCGCTGACCGTGCCCATCGCGATGAGGATCATCACGTAGACCGCGGGATGCGAGTAGAACCAGAAGACGTTCTGGTAGAGGATCGCGTCCCCGCCATTGGCCGGATCGAAGAAGCTCCCGCCGAGGTTGCGGTCGATGAACAGCATGATGACCGCGCTCGTGAACACCGGGGTGGCCAGCAGCACGAGCACGGCCGTCACGAGCACGGTCCAGGTCAGGAGCGGCATCCGGAACAGGGTCATGCCCGGCGCGCGCATCTTGAAGATCGTGACGAGGAAGTTGACCGCGCCCAGGATGGAGCTCGTGCCCACGAGCGTCAGCCCCACGATCCACAGGTCCTGCCCCGACCCGGTCGAGCCCAGCGGCCGGTCCTGCGCCAACGGGCTGTAGGACGTCCAGCCGGCCGCCGCGGTCCCGCCGGTCACGAAGCCCAGCAGGATCAGGAAGCCGCCCAAGGGCAGCATCCAGAACGACAGCGCGTTGATTCGCGGGAACGCCATGTCCGGGGCGCCGATCTGAAGGGGCATGACGTAATTGCCGAAGCCCGCCAGCATGGGGATGACGAACAGGAAGATCATCATCGTCGCGTGCATCGTGAAGACTTCGTTATAGGTCTGGTCGCTGAGGATCTGGAGGCCCGGGAACGCGAGCTCGCTGCGCACCAGCATGGCCAGGATGCCGCCGATGAAGAAGAAGATGAACGAGTTCACGATGTACAGGATCCCGATCTTCTTGTGATCGGTCGTCGTGATCCAGTCGTACAGACCGCTGCGGTAGGTCGGGGCGGCGGGGTGCAGGACGGTGGTCGCCACGGGACGCTCCTAGTTGACCGTGAGGGTGCCGGTCATGTTGGGATGGACCGAGCAGACGAAGGCGTAGGTGCCCGCTTTGAGCGGCGGGACGTCGTAGGTCTTCTTGGCCGGGCCCGGGAACACCGCGCCCTTGAACACCTCGGCTCCGCTCGGGCTGCCCTCGTGGATCGCGACGTTGTGCGGGATGCTCGCGTCCTTGTTGTCGAAGTCGATCTGGAAGGGCGTGTCGGCGGGAGCCTGCAGCGCGGTCGGGTCGAACGCGAGGTTGGACGCCGTCACCGCCAGCGTCGGTCCGGCGGGTGCGCCCGACGGTGCGCCCGAGGGCGCCGCCGCCGCACCCGATGGCGCGGGCGTGGGGCTCGCGCTCGCGGCGGTGATCTGCGTCTGCAGCCAGGTGTCGAAGTCGGCCGGCGCGTACGCATGGACATCGAACAGCATCACCCGGTGGCCGGCCCCGCATAGCTCGGCGCACTGGCCGCGGAACGTGCTGCCGGCGTCCTCCGGCTTGACCGTGAATTCGAAGACGTTGGTTCGCCCGGGGACGACGTCGCGCTTGAACAGGAACTGTGGGACGTAGAAGGCGTGGATGACGTCGTTGCTCTCGAGGTACAGCTTCACGGTGCGCCCGGCCGGGATCACCAGCCCGCCGTCGTCACCGGCCGGAATGAGCTGGGTGAAGAGCGGCTCCTTGCGCGGCTTCTCGTTCGGGTCGTAGTCCGCCGGCAGGTAGCTGAACGTCCACTGGAACTGGCCCGCCGTCGCCTGGATCTTCTGGTCGGGCTGGGCTGACACGATCTCGACCGTGTTGAGCGTCTGCCACGAGATGACGAAGAGGAACGCCACGATCAGGGTCGGGACGACGGTCCAGACGACCTCCGCGATGGCGTTCCCGTGGGTCTGCGCCGGGAGCTCGTAGTCGTCGGGCTTGCGCCGATAGCGCAGGACCGTCCACAGGATCAGGCCCTCGACCACGAAGAAGATGACGACCGCGATGAAGAACACGATCGTGTACAGGTCGCGGATCTTCGCCCCCTGCGTCGTCACGGCCTCGGGCGGGAAGAGGCTGGTGACGACCCGCTGACCCGTACCGACCAGGTCCAGCCCGCCGAAGATGGCGATGGCGACCCCGACGACCAGGATCACGCCGACGACGAGAGCCTGGAGCGCGAAGCGGCCGGTTCGGGGGGGACTCGCCATGCAGATCCTCAGCGCAAGCGGGGTCGAGCACCGGTACCGAGTGCTCGACCGTCAGGGAGATCGCGGCCGAACCGCCCGAGGGTCGGACCGGCGCCATGATACCCGGAGCGTCAGCGTCCCGCGCGGCTGCGGAGCTGGGTTCGTGCGACGATGCGGCGATGGCGATGCGCCCACGGATCCCCCGCCGGCTCCCCCCGCTCGCCGGGCTGGGCGCCCTCGTCTGGCTGGCCGCGGCGCTGCCGGTGGCGGCCCACGGGCCGGTCCAGGCTGAGCCCCCGACGGCGGCTTCGCTGTTGCTCGGCTGGACCTTCGAACCGTTGCCGACGCTCGCCATCGCCGTCGCTGCCGGATGGTGGTGGTGGGCCGTCCGGCGCGTGAACGCGGAGCATCCCGCCCATCCCGTACCGGTTCGCCGTTCCGTGGCCTTCGCCGGCGGCCTCGTCGCGCTGGCCTTCGCGCTGCTGTCGGGCATCGATCGGTACGACACCACGCTGTTCTCCGTGCACATGGTCCAGCACGTGCTGCTGACTCTCGTCGCGGCGCCGCTGATCGCCATGTCCGCCCCGATCACGCTGGTCCTTCGTGTCAGCTCCCCAGCCCCGCGTCGGCGCTGGATCCTGCCGGTCCTCCATTCACGCGTGACCCGGGTCCTCGCCTTCCCGGTCGTGGCCTGGGTCGTCTTCGCCGGCGTGATGTGGGTGAGCCACTTCTCGCCGTTGTTCGACGCGGCGCTCGAGGACCCACTCGTCCACGACTTCGAGCACTTCCTGTTCCTGGGCGCGGCCTTCCTGTTCTGGTGGCCGGCCGTGGCGCTCGACCCGGCGCCGTGGCGGATGCCCCATCCGGCCCGGGCGCTGTACGTCTTCCTGCAGATGCCGCAGAACACGTTCCTCGCGGTGGTGCTGCTGAACCTCAGCGCCGTGCTCTATCCGCACTACGCGACCCTGCAGCGAACGTGGGGACCGACGCCCCTGGACGACCAGCGGCTGGCCGCCGGGATCTTGTGGCTGACCGGCGACACGTTCTTCCTCGTCGCGATCTTGGCGCTCGTCGTGGGGTGTTTGGGCGGGGCGGCGCGCGACGCGGGCCGCACGGATCGCCGGGCAGGGTCGAGCTCGCCGACATCCGC
>JAXDKY010000165.1:0-2875 GCA_034666885.1 Chloroflexota bacterium | reverse complement strand
ACGCCGGCAGTCCTCCGCGACCTCGATCCGGAGGACCGCGCGGACCCTCTGTCCGCCGACACCGCCGACACCGCCGACGCCGCCAACGCCGCCGGCGCCGCCTACGCCGGTGCGAATGGCGACGTGGACGTCCTGCTGGACCTGTCAGCCGGCGGCGGCGCGTTCCCGGTGCCGTGGGCGACTGAGGTGTGGCGCTTTCGATACGGCGACGGGCGATCGACCGACCCGGTGCGAGCCTTGCTCCTGGACTACATCCGGCACCCGGGTCGATCGCGCGTGTTCCTGATCGCTGAGCCCGGCGGGCGGATCGTCAGGGAGGGGTGGCTGTCGTGGTGGCGCGGCGAGCAGCTGGATCGGGTCCTGCTCGACCCGGTTAGCTGGCCGGCGACGGCTGCGCTCGACCGCCTCGACCCGAAACCCGCGGCCGGGGCCGCTGCCGCCCCTCCGGCAGAAACGGTGCCGCCGCGATCCGGTTCCGGCTCCGAGGTCCCGCGGCCGCTGCTGGAGATCGCGGCGGTCGCTCGCCGCGGCCTTTCGGTTGCGAGCACGTTCACCCGCCACGACGACTGGCATGTCGGGGTCATCGATGCACCGATCGACGCCGTGGTCGCGTCGGCCGCGGACCTGCCGATCACCTGGCTCACCGGCCGGCCCGGTCGGTTCGCGGCCGACCCCTTCGGGCTCGAGCGCGACGGCGTGCTGCACGTGTTCTTCGAGGACTACGACCAACAGCTCGCCAGGGGGACCATCAGCCACCTCGAGATCGCCGCGGATGGCACCGCCGGCGAGCCGGAACCGGTCCTGGATCCGGGCGTGCATACGTCCTACCCGTTCCTCATCGAGGACGCGGGCTCCGTCTTCCTCCTGCCCGAGACCTCGGCGGCCGGCCAGCTCGTGTTGTACGAGGCCGTGGATTTCCCGGGACGATGGCGCCCGGCCGCGACGCTGCTCGAGGACATTCCGGCGGTCGACGCGTCGGTCGTCGAATTCGAGGGCGCCTGGTGGATGTTCGCGACGCGCCTGGATCGTGGCGCCAACCACAACCTGTTCATCTGGTACGCCCCGCGGCTCACCGGTCCGTGGACGCCGCACGCGCGCAACCCCGTGAAGACCGATGCGCGTTCGGCACGGCCGGGCGGAACGCCGTTCGTGTCGGGCGGCAAGCTCTACCGTCCCAGCCAGGACGATTCGCGCGGTTACGGCGGCCGCGTCGTCGTGAACGAGGTCGAGGTCCTGACGCCGGGCGCCTTCGCCGAGCGGCCGGTCCGCTGGATCGAGCCACCGCACGACTCGCCGTACCGGGACGGCTTGCACACGTTGTCGGGGGCGGGCACGCGGACCCTCGTCGACGGGAATGCGCGGCATTTCGTCAAGGAGACGTTCCGACGCGATGTGACCGCCCGCCTCGGTCGTGCACACGCGACGAGTGAGCCACCGGCGTGAACCTGACCAGCCTTCGCCACCGGATCTACGCGGACTTCCTGATGCCGTCGCGGCTCGGGGCCTATCGGCGCCTGCTCGAGCTGGCGCTCGGCGCGGGCTATCGCGTCGTCTCGATCGAGACCTTCTGGCAGCTGATCGTCGGCAACGCGGTCGATCCGGGCGAGCGGTACCTGGTCCTCCGCCACGACGTCGACACGGACCCGGCGACGGCCCGGGCGATGTGGGCCATCGAGCGGGGTCTTGGTGTCGAGAGCTCGTACTACTTCCGCCTGTCAACGACCGACCTCGGGTTGATGCGAGACATCGCCGAGGGCGGCAGCCACGCCAGTTACCACTACGAGGAGCTCGCCACGATCGCGAAGCAGCGGCGCCTCCGCCGGGCGACGGACGTGCTGGCTCACCTGCCGGAGGCACGGGCCCGATTCCAGGAGAACCTCGGGCGCCTTCGAGCCTCGACCGGCCTGCCCATGCGCGTCGTCGCCTCGCATGGGGACTTCGTCAATCGCGCGGTCGGAGTGGCCAACCGGGCGATCCTCGAGGGTCCGGGTTTCCGGCACGAGGTGGGCGTGGACCTTGAGGTGTACGACGAGGCGTTCGTCAGCCAGCTCACGAGCCGATACTCCGACACCCATCATCCGCGCTACTGGGTCAGCGCTGACCCGCAAGCGGGGATCGCCCGGGGAGAGGCGGTCATCCAGGTCCTGGTGCATCCACGCCACTGGCGGGTGCATCGCCTGGTGAATGCCGCCGACGACGTCCGTCGCGTCGCCGAGGGGCTGGCCTACCGACTCCCGAGCCGCCCGGCCGACCCAATAGGCCGTCCTCCCGAGCCGCGACCGGGCACGCCGCCCGGTCGCGACCCGGACGTGCCCGCCCGATGACGGACCAGCCGCGGGTGGGCCTCCGCGTGGCCATGGCGCTGTACGCGGACGTCACGTACGACAGCCGCGTCCAGCGCGAGGCCGAGGCGCTCTGCCGGGCGGGCCACGCGGTGACGCTCTACTGCCTCTCGGGCGCGGCGCCGCCCGGAGCGCCGTTCCAGGTCGTCGCGGCCAAGCCGTCCGTGTCGGCGGTCCTGCCCGACGGCAGCAGCCCGTTCCTTCGTTCGGCCCAGGCCGGCGTCATCACCCGGCTCGCGAGTCGTGTTCGATGGATGGTCGGCTACATCCGCAACATCCGAGCCTGGGGGCGCTGGGCCGTGGCGACCGCGGCCGACGTCGACGTGTGGCACACCCACGACCTGACCGGGTTGATGGCCGTCGCTCCCCGCGTGAAGCCGCCGGCCCGGCTGGTGTACGACAGCCACGAGATCTTCCTCGAGACCGGTACCGCCGCCCGGCTTCCAGGCCCGCTCCGTCGTGCCCTGTCCTGGTATGAACGCTCGCTCACCAAGCGGGCGGTCGCCATGGTCACGGTGAACGACCAGTACGCC
>JAXDKY010000164.1:0-11474 GCA_034666885.1 Chloroflexota bacterium | reverse complement strand
TGGAAGGCCGGACCGCGTTCTTCAGCGAGGCCGAGCTGGCCCGACTGCGCACGATCCGTCGCCTCGGCGAGGACCTGGGGCTCAACGCCGCTGGCGTCGAGGTCGCGCTTCGGCTGATTGACGAGATCAGGACGCTCCGCAAAGCGCTCGACGCGCGACCCGACCGCTGAGAGACCAGGAGGCCATCCCATGGCGATGAACATGAACAAGCTGACCGAGAAGGCCCAGGAGGCGATCGTCGCCGCGCAGCAGCTGGCCGAGGAGCGGCACCACACGCAGCTGGAGCCCGAGCACCTCCTCCACGCCCTCGTCGCCCAGGAGGACGGCGTGGTGCCGGCCATCCTCGAGCGTCTCGAGATCCCCGCCAGGAGCGTCCTGGAAGGTCTCGAGCCCGCCCTGGGTGGCTTCGCACGTGGCTCCGGTCCGACGCAGGTCCAGGCCTCCAATCGCTTTCGGCGCGTCTTCGAGGCGGCGGCCCGCGAGGCCGAGCGGCTCAAGGACGAGTACGTCTCCACCGAGCACTTTCTGCTCGCCCTTGCCGACGACCCGGAGACAGGTGCGGCCGGGCAGACGCTTCGGCGGCTCGGGGTCACGCGCGACCGGCTGTACGAGGGGCTGCAGGCGATCCGCGGCGGCCAGCGGGTCACGAGCGCGACCCCCGAGACGACCTACCAGTCGCTCGAGAAGAACGGCCGCGACCTCACGGCGCTCGCCCGACAGGGCAAACTCGATCCGGTCATCGGCCGCGACGAGGAGGTCCGGCGCGTCATCCAGGTCCTCAGTCGGCGGACCAAGAACAACCCCGTGCTCATCGGGGAGCCGGGCGTGGGCAAGACCGCGATCGTCGAAGGGCTGGCCCAGCGCATCGTGCGCGGCGACGTGCCGGAGGACTTGAAGGACAAGCGGATCGTGACGCTCGACCTGGGTGCGCTCGTGGCCGGGGCCAAGTATCGCGGCGAGTTCGAGGAGCGCCTCAAGGCGGTCCTCAAAGAGGTCACCGACTCGGCCGGTCGCATCATCCTGTTCATCGACGAGCTGCACACCGTCGTCGGGGCCGGCGCCGCCGAGGGGTCGATGGACGCCTCGAACATGCTCAAGCCGATGCTGGCGCGCGGCGAGCTGCACACGATCGGCGCCACGACGCTCGATGAGTACCGCAAGCACATCGAGAAGGACGCCGCTCTCGAGCGGCGATTCCAGCCGGTGTACGTCGGTGAGCCCAGCGTCGAGGACACGATCAGCATCCTGCGTGGCCTGCGCGAGCGCTACGAGCAGCACCACCGTGTCCGGATCAAGGACTCGGCACTGGTCGCGGCGGCGGTCCTGTCGCACCGCTACATCGCCGACCGCTTCCTGCCCGACAAGGCGATCGACCTCGTCGACGAGGCCGCCGCCAAGTTGCGCATGGAAGCCACGAGCATGCCCATCGAGCTCGACGAGGTGCGTCGCCGGATCATGCAGCTCGAGATCGAACGTGAAGGGCTCCGCAAGGAGAAGGACAAGGCGTCGAAGGAGCGACTGTCCAAGCTCGAGAAGGAGCTCGCCGACGCCAAGGAGGAGGCCGCCCAGCTCGAGGCCCGCTGGAAGAGCGAGGTCGAAGAGCTCAACAAGGTGGCCAAGATCAAGGAGGAGCTGGACGCAGCCCGCAGCGCGCTCGAGCAAGCCTCGCTGCAGGCCGACTGGGAGAAGGCCGCCCGCCTGAAATACGAGGCCGGTGAGCTCGAGAAGAAGCTCGAAGCGGCCGAGCAGGCGCTTCGTGATCGCGTCAAGAGCGGTCGCATGCTGGTCAAGGAGGAGGTCGACGAGGAGGACATCGCCGAAGTCGTGAGTCGCTGGACGGGGATCCCCGTCAGCCGGCTGCTCGAAGGCGAGATCGAGAAGCTCATCACCATGGAGGACCGGCTGCGCGAGCGGGTCATCGGCCAGGAGGAGGCGATCACGGCGGTCGCCAACACCGTCCGTGCCGCGCGGGCGGGCCTCGGCGATCCGAACCGTCCGATCGGCAGCTTCCTGTTCCTTGGTCCGACCGGGGTGGGCAAGACGGAAACCGCCCGCGCCCTCGCCGAGTTCCTGTTCGACGACCAATCCGCGCTCATCCGGATCGACATGAGCGAGTACCAGGAACGCCACACGGTCTCACGCCTGATCGGCGCGCCACCCGGCTACGTCGGGTACGAGGAGGCGGGTCAACTGACCGAGGCCATCCGCCGACGACCTTATGCGGTAGTCCTCTTCGACGAGGTCGAGAAGGCGCACCCCGAGGTGCTCAACATCCTGCTGCAGCTGCTCGACGACGGCCGGTTGACCGACGCCCAGGGCCGGACCGTCAACTTCCAGAACACCATCGTCATCATGACGAGCAACCTCGGCAGCCAGCATCTCCTCGACCCGTTCGCGATGAGCGGTGGTGGCGTCGTTGACCTCGCGGAACGCGAGGCGGCGCGGCTGCGCACTCGGGAGCGGGTGATGGATGCCGTCCGGGAACACTTCCGCCCCGAACTGCTCAACCGGATCGACGACATCGTCATCTTCAACGCGCTCGGCAAGGAGCAGATCAAGGCGATCGTCGACATCCAGCTGATGGATCTGCGCGAGCGGCTCGACGAACGGAAGATGGAGCTCGAGCTGACCGACGCGGCCAAGGAGCTGCTGGCGATCGAAGGATTCGATCCGGTCTATGGCGCTCGTCCGCTGAAGCGCGCGATCCAGCAGAAGATCGTCCAACCGCTGGCCATCAAGCTGCTGCGTGGCGAGTTCCACGATGGCGACAGGATCGTCGCCGATGCTCGCGGCGGCGAGCTGGAGTTCCGTCCCGCCGAGGAGCGGGTCGCCGTGGCGGCGGGCGCATGATGGCGTCGGACGCGAGGCCGAGCCGGCGTCGCCGAAACATGAGGCTGGACGGTCCACGGGGCCCGTGCTATACCCGCGCTGCGCGCTTGCAGCACGAGCCCGGTGTTTCCTATGTCCCCAGTCGAGGAACCCATTCGAGGCCGTGAGGTAGAAGTCGCCCTCCTCAGCGAGATGATCGCCACGGTCAACGCCGGACGTGGCGGAGTCGGCACGATCGAGGGCACCGCCGGCATCGGCAAGAGCCGCCTGCTCGACGAAGCGACACGCATCGCCGAGGCGGCACAGGTCGGGGTCTCGCGGAGCAGCGCCGAGGAGCTCGACCGGGTCGCGCCGTTTGCGTCGATCGTGGCCGCACTGCGGTCGGGGCGCCATCCGCTCCTGCCGGCACAGGCTGTCCTCGCACTCCCGGTGTCGGCCGACGCGCGCCTCCTGCTTGCGCAGCAGCTCCGGAACCGGATCGAACGCCGAGCCGCCTCGGGTTCACTCCTCGTGATCCTCGAGGATCTCCAATGGGCCGATCCGGCCACGCTCTTCGTGCTCCGGTCCCTCACGGCCGGTGTGGCCGCGCAACCGGTCCTCTGGCTGTTCAGCATCCGACCGTCAACGGAGCCCTCGGAGGCCGCGCTTGCGGTCGAGGACTGGGTCAACGGCGGTGGAACACGTATCACGCTCCGGCCACTCGACCCGGCATCGGCGCTTCAGATCGCGACGGACCTCAACGGCGCCGAGCTCGATGCAGCGCTGCGGGGCCTCGTGGAAACGGCGCTCGGTGATCCGCTCCTGATCGTGGAACTGATGCGCGATTTCGCGGGCGCCGACAGCGGCAAGTCCGTGCTGTCGCGTTCCTTCCGGGAGACCGTGGACCGCCGCCTCCGAGTCCTCTCCGCTGAGACTCGCCAACTGTTGCGGGTGGCGGCGGTGCTGGGCCGCGCCTTCACGCTCTCCGACGTGGCCGTCCTGCTCGGTCGCTCCGTTGTCGAGTGCGTCCCCTTGATCCACGAGGCCATCGTCGCGGGGATCCTCGGCGACGATGGCACCGGGCTCGTGTTCCGGCACGACCTGGTACGCCAGGTGGTCTACGACGAGGTCGGGTCCGCGGCACACCGCGGCGTGCGCCCTGAAGCGGCGCGGATCGTCCCTGCGGCAGGTGCGGGGTCCGTTGAGATCGGGCACCACCTCGAATCCGACGCCGCCGCGCGAGATGCCGGGACGACGGTCCGCGATCGGCTTCGAGCCGCGAGAGCACGCGGTCCCGCCGACCATCGCGGTCGCCGGAGCGAGGGATGGAGTGCGCTCACAGTCTCGGAGCTGGCGGTGGTTCGGCTCGTGGCTGCGGGCCGCACGAATCGCGAAGTGGCGCGGCGCCTCTTGCGCTCCCCGCACACCGTGGACTCGCAGCTGCGTCAGGCCTTCCGAAAGCTTCGCGTCTCGTCCCGCGTCGAGCTGACCCGGATCGTCGTCGAGATGGATCAGCCACCGCCCGACTGAGCTTCATCGGTCGGCATCGCGCGCTACTGCCCGACGTGCGGGTCTACGTACGCTTATCCCATGCGCGAAGCACAGGCCGCGTTCCACCCGCTGATCCACTGCACTCCGCCGACCGATCCGGCTTTCCTTGCATGTGCATCGCGGGCGTATGGCGAGGCCACGGAGATCCTCTCGAGCGAGGCGGCCGTCTTCGTCGGAACCCTCATCCGTCTCCGCCTCCACTACCCGATGGCTTCGATCATCCCGCTGTCCCTGGCCGGTCGGGATACGCCCTTCGTCGTCTGGCTGGTCTCCCGGGAGGGATGGACCGAGATCGAGCCGATGCCGCCCCCACGTGACGGCGTCGCCCGGCATCTCGCCACGGCCAGCCAGGCCGCGCCGCCCAGATCCTGATAGCGCGTATCCACCGCTACTGCGCGTCGAAGCAGGCCCAGTCAGAGTCGTGGTCTTCCGCCGCTGCACGACGCGGCGCTGCAGACACGAGGAGGCGATCCCATGACGCTCGTCCGCCGTCCGCCTGACCGCAACCAGATCCCCTTCCGCAACGCGATGGAGCGATTCCTTGGCGACTGGCCCCTTGGCTCGATGCAGGGTGGCTTCACGGAGGTCGCTCCGCCGCTGGACGTCCGCGAGACCGACGACGCCTACATCGTCGAGATCGAGCTGCCCGGCGTCGACCCCAAGGACACCGAGGTCAGCATCGAGGGCCGGACCGTGACAGTCCGCGGGCAGTTCGCCGAGGAGCAGGAGAAGCAAGAGGGCAACTTCCTGCTTCGTGAGCGTCGGCGCGGCCAGTTCATGCGCGCGGTCGCGTTGCCGGGGATGGTCGAGGTCGACAAGGTCACCTCGCAATACGAGAACGGCGAGTTGACGATCACGCTCCCCAAGGCCACCCAGAACCGCGCGCGTCGCGTGGAGATCAAGTCTGGCAACGGCCGCTCCGGCAACGGACGCAAGAGCGGCTGATAGCGCATGACGGCCAAGGTTCGCTGGAACCCTGCTCGTAGTGCGCTGACGGTGGTCCTGGGCCTGGCCCTTGCCACCGCCGGGTGCGCGAACCAGAACTCGACGCCTAGGCCGTCATCGGCCGCCGTCGGGGCGATCGGCGCCGGACTCCAAGCGGAATTCGAGGCTATCGTCGACCGGGTCGGTCCGTCGGTCGTTCTCATCCAGACCTCCAACGGGCTCGGGTCGGGCGTCGTCTACGACGCCAAAGGCAGCATCGTGACGAATGCCCACGTGGTGGGCAACGAGACGAAGTTCATGGTGTCGGCGTCTGACGGCCGGCAGATGGCGGCCACCCTCGTCGGATCGTTCCCGGTCGACGACCTGGCCGTGATCCGCGCCGAGCATACCGACCTGCCGCCGGCGACCTTCGGCGACTCCTCGAAGCTCGAGGTGGGTATGGTCGTGCTCGCGATCGGCAACCCGCTCGGTCTCCAGAGCAGCGTCACCGAGGGCATCATCAGTGCGACAGGTCGTACGGTGGTCGAACCCGGCGGCGCCGCGTTGCCGAACACGGTTCAGACGAGCGCGGCGATCAACCCCGGAAACAGTGGCGGCGCCCTGGTCGACCTGACCGGGGCTGTCGTCGGGATCCCGACCCTTGCCGCAGGAGATCCCGGCCTGGGCGGGGCGGCGCCCGGGATCGGCTTCGCGATCCCTTCGAACACCGCCAAGGAGATCGCCCGCCAGTTCGTGGAGAACGGCAAGGTCGTCTCGTCGCACCGGGCCTATCTCGGCGTCCAGTCCGCCAAGGTGCAGGGTGCCCCGGGCGTCCTCGTCTACTCGATCGAGGAAGGAGGCCCAGCGGCGCACGCGGGTATCAAGCCGGGCGAGCTGATCGTCGAGATCGACGGCAAAGCGACGCCTGATCCAGCCGCGCTCGCGGCGGTTCTCGCCGATCTGCAGCCCGGCCAGACCGTGAAGGTCAAGGTGCTGGATCCGGACGCGTCGACGCGGGAGGTGTCGGTCACGCTCGGAGAGCTGCCGGCCGGGTAGGACCTGGCTTGCGGGGTGTCGCCGTCTTGATCGTGCCTGGGTCTTGCGACCAGCTCAGTGGGAGGTCGCAGGCTCGGCACGATCGCAGGTCAACTCGCGCAGGGTCACTCCGTGCAGGTGGTCGCCCGCGCCGTCCTTGACCATCCGGAAATCGACATGGCGCGGCCGATCGGTGCCGCCGGCGACGAGCCACCGGGTCTTGAGGACGCCGTGCTCCGCCAGCAGCGGGAGCATCTCGTCGAACCAGCCCTGGACGTCCCTCGGGTGCAAGTGGCGCCAATTCCTGCCGATGAGCTCGGCCCTGGGCAACCCGACGAGGACGACCACCGGCTCGTCGGCATCGACGAACGTACCGGCATCATCGAGAGTGGCTCGGCCTACCGATGCCTCCGCCGGCCCCTCACAGCCGGGCAGGGGTCGGTTCAGGGGTTCTCGGATCACATACCAGGCAGGGATCGGCCCCATCGCGGCCAACCCATCCTGAACGCGGACCTGAACCTCGGGAAACAGCGGCCGCAGGGCGCGCTCGAGTGAGTCCGGCGCCTCGCCCGCGGCCAATGCCGCGTGCCTCGCCAACGAGCTGAAGAGGACGTCGGTCGTCGGCAGGCAGATGAGTTCGACCGATGTCCGCCACGCGTACCGGTCGAGCATGGCCTCTGCCTCCTGTGCGAGTCCTCCGGATCCGAATCTACGGTCTATTCGTCGATCGACAGTATCGAGCGATACGAGCTTCTTCCCGCCGCGTCGTCGAGGTAGCGGTCGCTACTGCGACCCGTTGGCTTCGCTGCGAAGGTGAACTCGTTCACCTCAGCCCCATATCGCAGCGCTCGAGCCACGCTCCTCACGCTTTCCGCCGATACACCGCAGCCCGAGAAAGGAAGGCCATCCATGGCCGTCATGGTGCAGACCGATGAACAACTCCAGCAGGAGATCATCCGCGAGCTCAAGTACGAGGCGAGCATCCAGCCCAACGAGATCGGGGTTGCCGTCAAGGACGGCGTCGCCACGCTGACCGGACACGTAGACAGCTACCTCAAGCGCTGGGCAGCCGAGGATGCGGCCCATCGCGTTCGCGGCGTCAAGGCCGTCGCCAACGACATCGAGGTCAAGCTGCCGACATCCTCGGAGCGGACCGACGCTGACATCGCGGCCGCGGTGACCAGGGCGCTCGAGTGGGACGCCTTCGTCGACACCGACAAGCTCGACATAACGGTGTCCAAGGGTTGGGTCACCCTCAAAGGTGAGGTCGATTGGGGCTTCCAGCGCGCCGACGCCGAGCGCGTGGCGCGCCGGATCACCGGCGTTCGCGGGGTGAGCAACTTGATCGCCGTTCGACCCCGCCAGCGTCCATCACCCGACGAGATGAAGAAGAAGATCGAGGACGCCCTGGTCCGCAGCGCGGAGACCGATGCGAAGCACATCCAGGTCGAGGTCCGCGGCGACAAAGTGATCCTTACGGGAACGGTCCGCGCCTGGGCCGAAAAGCAGGAGGCCGAGCGGGTCGCCTGGTCCGCGCCGGGCGTCGCGTCAGTCGAGAACCGGATCGTCGTGTCCATCTAGCGCTGACACGGGCACGTGACTGGGCTGACCTCGGCTCGCCATGGTATAGGCTTCGCAAGCCCGATTCCGCATCGTCCTAGCCCGTACCCCAGGCGTTTGTCTTGGCCACCAACGACCAGCGCCCCGCCGCCAAAGCGTCGCCCGAGCGTAGTTCGCTGGACAGCGGGCCCCGCTTTCGCCTCCTCGTCGAGCGCAGCTCGGACGTCTTCTACCGCATCCGGCTGACGCCTGAGCCCGTGCTCGAGTATGTGAGCCCGGCCTCACAGGCGGTCACGGGGTACAGCCCCGCCGAGCTCCTCGACGACCCAACGCTGTGGCAGGAGCTCGTCCATCCTGACGATCGGGCCCTCATCCCCGACGGCGCGTTCATCGCCGCGGCGACGGCGGATGAGCTCGAGGCTCCCGTCGTCCTGAGATGGGTTCGCCGTGACGGGTCGGTCCGTTCGACTGAGCACCGAAGCGCCGCGATCTTCGCCGAAGACGGCGCCCTGATCGCGCTCGAGGGCGTGGCCCGCGACGTGACCGCGCGGATCACGGGCGAGGAGCACGTGCGTGCTGCCGATGCCCGCCTCCGCGACCTGCTGTCGGGCATCGATCTGGGCGCCCTCGTCCTCGACCGCTCGGGCCGGGTCGAGTTCATCAACGACTTCCTCCTTGGCCTCCTGGGCCGAAGCCGCGACGAGCTCGTGGGACAGGACTGGATCGATTTCGCCATCCCCGAGGACGAGCGCGCTGCCCTGCGCGAGACCTTTGCGGCGGCGCTCGCTTCCGGCGCTGGCGCCGGTCAGCGCGAGGACGGCATCGTCGCGCGCTCAGGAGAGGGACGTCGCCTGCTTTGGACGAGCGTGATCCAGCACGACACCGATGGCCGCGTCGTCGGGCTGGCCGGCATCGCCCATGACGTCACCGAGGCTCGCCGGATCGCGGCCGAGCATGCCCGCCTCGCGGCGGCCATCGAGCAATCGGCCGAGTCCGTGATCATCACCGACCCGGCGACCCGGATCCTCTATGTCAACCGCGCCTTCGAACGCCTGTCTGGGTATGTGAGCTCCGAAGTCGTCGGCCATACGCCGCGAATCCTGGACAGCGGTGTCCAGTCGAAGGCCTACTACGACGCCATGGGCGCGGCCCTGGCCCACGGCGTGGCGTGGAGGGCCGATGTCGTCTATCGGCGGAAGGACGGCTCGCACTACCGCGTCAGCTCGGTCACCTCGCCGATCTGGGCCGTGGATGGCTCGATCACGGGGTATGTCGACGTGGGCCGTGACGTGAGCCATGAGCGGGAGCTCGAGTCGCAGACCGCGCAGCTCGTGCGCGAGCGCGCCCTTATCACCGATACGCTACGGCGTCTGCCGTCCGCTGGGAACCCAGAGGCGACGGCCGAGCTGTTCTGTCGCCAGGTCGCCAGCCTGTCGGACATCGTCGTCGCGTCGGTCCTGGGTTTCGAGTCCGACGGCGCGGCGTCGCCTCTCGCATTCGTCGTGCCGGGGTCGCCGGACGCTGGGCTTCGACGGTTCACGGTGGAGCGAAGCCGCTATCTGCACGGCCGCTCAGCGGCGGGCCCATGGGTCTCGGAATGGATCGACGATCCAACACACCCATATGCCGACATCATCCGGAACCTCGGCGTCCGCGCGTTCGCCTACGCACCGATCCAGAGTCAGGGCGCCCTGCACGGCCTGTTGGCGATCGCCTCTTCAAAGCCCGATGGTGTCGCGCGGCTGTCGGAGCAGCTCGGGGCCCTGGTCGACTTCGCCGATCTCGCCGGCGCCCTGCTCGGGCGGCAGCTCGCCGACCGAGGCGTCGCGCGAAGGATGCATACCGATCTCGAAGGCGTCATCGAGAAGCGTGCCTTCGCGCCAGTGTTTCAACCGATCGTGGACCTGAGGAACGGCCTGACGATCGCGTACGAGGCACTCACCAGGTTCGCTGACGGCGCAGCACCCGACCGCCGCTTCGGCGACGCAGCCGCCATAGGCCTTGAACGCGAGCTCGAGCTGGCGACGCTCGAAGCCGCCATCGGCGCGGCGCGCAGGGGCATCTCCCGGAGCAAGTTCGTCCACCTGAACGTCTCGCCCGAGCTCGTCTTGCCAGGGACCGGCCTCGGGGAGCTTCTTCGTGACGTGCCGCATCGACTCGTCCTCGAGATCACGGAGCATGCCATCGTCCGGGACTACGCGGCTTTCCGGACGGGCATCGCGGGGCTCGGCCGCCCCGTGCGCCTCGCCGTCGACGATGCCGGCGCTGGCTTCTCCAGCCTGCGGCACATCCTTGAACTCGAGCCCGCATTCGTGAAGCTCGACATCTCCCTGATCCGGGGCATCGACCGCGATCCCGCGAAGCAGGCGCTCGTGGCCGGGATGCGGCACTTCGCCCGGACCACGAACTGCCGGCTCATCGCCGAGGGCGTCGAGTCGGAGGCCGAGGCCCAGACCCTCGCCCAGCTCGATGTCCGCCTCGTTCAGGGCTACCTATTCGGCCGACCGGCGCCGCTTTCCCCGCGGTCGACCCAGGGGCGCGAGGGCAGCGGTCCCTAACGCCGCCAACGGCATGGCAGATCGGCGGCCACGCGTGCGTGGTCGGTAGGATCGAGGCCTACTCGCCGACGAGGTCCCCGTACTCATCGAGGCGCAGGGTGGGGAGGGCGTGCAGAAGTTGGTACTCGTTGACCTCACCCCAGCGGTTGTCGCGCGTGACCTCGCAGACCTCGCGCCAGTCGTCGAAGGTCATTCCCCCGCGCTCAACGAAATGGTGGTGTTGGTCGCCATACGCATCCCAGCCCACGCGAGCACGCTCAACGACGTAGCGCTCGGCGAGCTCACGACTGACGAATACGCCATCGAGGAATGAGCTGGCGCCTTCGCCGACCTCGACGACATAGACCTTGGTCACTCTCGACGCCCCTTCTGCATGCATCCGGCGCGTAGCGCGCCGTAGCCAGAGTCGTCCTCCGCCAGTCATGGCGGTAGGGCCACTCATCCCGAGATCGGGTGACGTATGGCCCGGGAGGGTGTCGACTGCCGGGCCCATTTCGAGTGAAGTTCAGGCCGGCGAGATCGTGACGTACGGCGAACGGGCCGGTAGGGACCGGATTTCGGATCGGGCCCAAAGCGACGTCATGCCAGAGGACCCGCGCGTTGCGCGTGGAACGACTCCGATGCCGTGGGAGCAGACCGGCGCGACGGTCGTCTGGGTCGGATCTACGGGCCGGGGTCCTTGGCGCTGATGAGGACGCCGTCAGACGTGGCATCGTGCGTCATCTGAACCCAGACGCCGTCGACCTTGGCGGTCTCGTTGGAGCCGACGTGGTCGTAGACCCACTCGAAGATCTCCACGCTGATGATCGATGCGTACCCTCTCAACCAACTACGCCGGTCGACCTCGCGACCGGCATCCGTGACAACGCGGAACGCCGAGACCTCCGCTGGACTCGGGCCATAGAAACTGATCGCGACCTCGTCGCGATAGGAGCAGGTCCACAGCCGACCATCCGCTCCATCGCCATCGCGACACGTCGCGTTCAGCGTGTCGACCAGGGCATCCTTGTACCCGTCGGCATTCACGCCCGGGAGGAA
>JAXDKY010000163.1:0-3142 GCA_034666885.1 Chloroflexota bacterium | reverse complement strand
GCGACCAGGCGATCGCGGGCGACCGATGTGGCCAGCAAGACCGTGCCGCTGCGGTCGAAGATGTCGCCCCGGCGCCCGCCGATCTCGACCCGGACCGAGGTCTGGTCGGTCGCGAACGCCGTGAGCTCCGAGCCGCGCAGGACCTGCCAGTAGAGGGTCCGCGTGACGAGTGCCAGCGAGCCCACGCCGAAGACCAGCAGGAGGAACAGGAGTCGGCGGCGGGAATCGGTCCGGCCCAGCATCGTCGTGCTTGGTCGATCAGCGCGCCGGGAGGACGAGGGGCTCGCCGAGTTGGCCGAGGCCTCCATCCAGGGCGAGCTTGCGGACGGCCGGTTCGCGACCGAGCCGGTTCAGGTCGGACGCCAGGTCCTCGCGACGAGCTTCCAGGCGCTCCTGGTCGATCTGCAACCGCCCGATGTCGTAGCTCGTGGCCGACACGCGGACCTGCTGGGCCAGGGAGAAGAAGGCCAGCATGAACGCCACGGCGATGGCGCCCAGGACGAGGGCCGGCCGACTCGAGCTGCGGTGCGCGCGGACCGCCGTGCGTGCTCGCCGGCGCGGCATCGACGGCGCGTCCGCGAGGCGCGGACGGCGGGGCAGCGCGATCGTGCGTGGGCGGGCGCCCTCGTAGATGGCCATCTTTCAGTCGCCGCGCACGAAGCGGAAGCGCGGCGCGCGGGGATCGAGGAAGGCGAACGGGTCCGACGGGGCGGCGGCCCCCCACTCGTCGAGCTCGAAGGAGGCAGCATCGGCATGGGTCGGGCGCTCGTTACGCTCGCGAACCTCGTGCTGGCGACGGCCGTAGGACTTGCGACGACTGGACTGGTGGCGCTTGCTCATCGGGGGCTCCTCCTTCCGTTCATGGGATGGCGGGTCGAGTGGATCCGGGTCATGCGGCGAGCCGCTCCGCCGCTCGCAGGCGCGCGCTCCGGGCGCGGGGGTTGGCGGCGATCTCCTCGGCGGTCGGGGTAAGCGACGGGCGCGTGAGCAGCCGCAGGCGGGGGTTCCGGCCGCAGACACAGACCGGGATCTCGGGGGGACAGACGCAACCGCGCCGCTCGGCGGCGAGGAAGCGCTTGACGATGCGGTCCTCCAGGGAGTGGTAGCTCAGGACCACCAGGCGCCCGCCGGGGCGGAGCAGGTCAAGGGCGGCGGTCAGGCCTTCCTGAAGCGCGTCGAGCTCCTCGTTCACCGCGATCCGCAGCGCCTGGAAGGCGCGCGTCGCCGGGTGGGTGCGACGCGGCTGGCGCGGGTTCGGCGGAAGGACGCGCTCGATGAGGGCGGCCAGCTCTTCGGCCGTGGTGATCGGCGCGGTCCTGCGCGCATCGACGATCGCCCGCGCGATGCGGCCGGCCTTGGGCTCCTCGCCGTAGCGTCGAAAGAGCGCGGTCAGCTCGTTGACATCGAGCGACGCCACGAGGTCGCTCGCCGGGACGCCGCGGCTCGCGTCGAATCGCATGTCCAGGGGACCACCCGCTCGAAAGCCGAAGCCGCGGTCGGTGTCGGCCAGCTGGTAGCTCGAGAGCCCGAGGTCGAAGAGGGCGCCATCGACGGCACCGAAGCCTGCTTCGCGGGCGACCGTAGCGAGGTCGCGGAAGTTGGCCTGGCGCAGGACGAGGCGATCCCCGAATCGGGGGCGGAGGCGACCGTCCACTCTGGCGATGGCCGCCCCATCGGCGTCGAGACCGAGGAGGCGGCCATCAGGGTCGGTCGCCTCCAGGATCCGCTCGGTGTGCCCACCGCCGCCGAGAGTGGCGTCGATCTGGAGGCTACCCGGCGCAGGCGCGAGCATCGACATGATCTCCTCCGCCAGCACCGGGATGTGCCCTGCCTCCATCTTTCCTCCACTGTTCGACGATCGGATCCCGAGCGGACCCTGGAAGCGCATGAATGCGAGCTAGATCCCAAGGCCCTCGAAGGCCTGGGCCAGCTCCTGCGGGTCATCGAGTTCCTGGCCGTAGGTCGCCCATGTGGCCGGGAGCCAGATCTCCGCGTGATCTCGCGAGCCCACGACGACCGCCTCGTTGGTCAGGCCGATGTGATCTCGCAGGTAGGCCGGCAGCAGGACCCTCCCCTGCCGGTCGAGCTCGACCTCCGCCGCGTTCGCGAACACGAATCGCTGGAAGCGACGGGAGGCCTCGCTGGTGATGGGCAGGGCAGCGACCTTCGCCGCGAGTTCGTCCCAGCCAGCCTGGGTATGGATGGCCAGGCATGCGTCGAGCCAGCGCGAGACGACGGCTCCAGCGCCCAATTGGACGCGGAACTTTGCAGGGACGGCGATGCGTCCCTTGTCGTCCACCGTGTGCCGGTACTCGCCGGTGAACACCCGTAGGGGGCTCCTTGGATGCCTGGGCCAGGTCCTTCGTAGGTCTGGGGTCGTCGCCGCGTGCTCCCCACTTCCCACCACTTTGGACCACTTCCCTGCATAGTAGCGCCCGAAATCATTCCGTCAATGCGCAAATCGCAATCGGGGCCCCGCGCCGCGGGCTGAGGGGCGCCGGCGGCGGCCGGGTCGCCGGGACCAGCGGGGCGGGCGGGGCGCCAGGGCCAGCGAGGGCGCGGCGGGCGGGCCGGCCGCGCCCGGCTCGGGTCCATCGGCCTCTCTTGGCAAGATCTACACCAGCAGACCGTTATGGCCGATCCAACGAGCCATTTCCCGTCGAACGGCCCGAATCCGGGACGTAATCGTCCCCGGGTGACGGATCCTGCCAATAACGGGCGACCGACCGGCCATAGCCCTCCCCAGGTGAAATTCTTGCCAAGACTGGGCTAGATCCGGGCCGACGCGATCCGGGTCAAGGCGATCGATCCGCTCCGGGCCGATTCGGAGCCGACGCGGTCCGGAGCCGACGCGATCCGAGCCGAGGCGATTCGATCCGCGCCGATCTGACAGATCCGGGCCGATCGCGCGGCGGGCGATCCCGGCCTAGGTGATCCGACCTGGCCGCCAGTAGGGCCGGAACCCGCCTCGCGGCGTGCGGCCTCCCAGGAGGTCCAGCCCGCCGGCCGGTCCCGCGGGCTGCGAGCTACCGGGTCGGAGGCGGCAGCCGCAATTCCTGACCGGCGCGTAGACCCTGGGTGCGCGTCCACGGGTTTCGTGCGTAGATGCTGTCCATGGAGACGCCGAACCAATGGGCGATGC
>JAXDKY010000162.1:0-3829 GCA_034666885.1 Chloroflexota bacterium | reverse complement strand
GCATCGGCCCGAGGCCGTCCCATCGCTGAAGGGACAGGAAGACGAGGAAGATGACCGGCCAGATGACGAAGGCGCCCAGCACGGCTAACGGCGGGCCGGCGTACAGCCACGCTCGCCATGTCCCGCGACGCGCGCGTGTCAGCGATTGCGCCCGTGTGGCTCGGGGCAGCGCGCCGGCGGCCGTCACGCGATCGTCGGGGGCGCGAAGGTCGAGATGGTGTCGCGGGTCAGGCCGTCGCGCCCGGATCGCTTGGCCAGCAGCATGACCTCGAGGACGTGGACGGCGTGCTCCGGTTGGAGTGTCGGTGCCGTGCCGGACCGGATCGCTGCCACGAGGTGACTAAGCCCATCCGCGTAGAGCCAGCCTGGGTCCGTCTCGGGGTGCACCGTCCACGCCCCGACGTCGTTCTCCCAGAGCTCGAAGCCGTCCGGTTGCCAATCGGCGCCCAGCATCTGGACCGTGCCGGTCTCGCCGTAGAGCTCAAGGGCCGGCGTCCGCAGGCGCTGGATCGTGAAACCCGTCGTCAGGGTCGAGAGCACGCCGTCGCCATGATCGAGGACGAGCTGGAAGTTGTCGTCGACATCGGGTTCGATGTCGTCGCCGTCGACGGTCCGGCGCGGGACCGCGATCCCACTGAGGGCGGCGACCCGCTTCACCGGGCCGACGAGGCCGGTCAGCGTCGTGAGGTTGTACACGCCAAGGTCGAACAGCGGTCCCCCGCCGGCGCCCGTGTAGAACCATTTGCCCCAGTCAGGCCCGGCCCAGCCGTAGATCGTGCGCGCCGTCAGGATGCGGCCGATCCTCCGGTCCTCGATCAGGCGCTCGATCGCCTGGTAGGTCGGGCTGAGGGTCGTGAACGGCGCACAGACGAGGTGACCAGATCCTGCTCGCCACGCCTCCAGGACGCGCCCCGCATCCGCCATATCGAGAGCGACCGGCTTCTCGACGAGTACGTGCTTGCCCGCTTCCAGCGCCTCGATGGCCAGGCCAGCGTGGCTGGTGGGCGGGGTCAATACGAGGACGACATCGACGTCATCGGCCTCGAGGACATCGCCGTGGTTCGACGTGAACCGTTTCGCCCCGAAGGTCTCGCGAACGAACGCCTCCCGCTCGGCCACCACATCGCACGCGATGGTGACCTCGACCGCCCCCTCGCCGAGCAACCGTTCGAGCACCGGACGGTAGGGGCCGCTCAGGACACGTCCGCAGCCGATGATGCCGAGGCGCACCGGAACGGGCATCAGTTCCCGGACCCCATGAGCAGGGGGATCATCGACTGGGGTCCGGCCTCGAGCCCGTCACGATGGTCCGGCCGGTGACTCTCGACCTCGAACTGGAATCGGTCGCCACGGAACACGGCGTTGAAGGTCTCGATCGCTCGGTCTCCGGGCCCGAAGGTCACACCCGAGACGCGGAGCATCGGGGTTCCGACAGCGACCTCGAACAGGTCCGACTCGAAGGCATTCGCGACCGTCGCCTCCAGTCGCTGGCGGCTCCATCGCGGGCGGAGCCGGTAGCGCTCCTCGAGCAGCGCATACAGGGACTGCTCGCCGAGATCCTCGGCCTCCAAGCCAGGACAGAGGTCCGCCGGCAGGTGCACCGTTTCGAGGACCACCGGGATCGCCTGCGAGCGGCGAAGCCGTGCGATCCTCACGACTTGGCGATCCGGCGCCAAGCCGAGGGACTCGGCGACGTCCTGAGGTGGATCGGTGAGCTCCTGCTGGAGGACAGTCGAGGACGGATGTCCTCCCTGCTCGACCATCGTCTGGGTGAAACCGAGGACGTTGACGGCACGGAACGTGAGCTTCGGAGCGGCCACGAACGTCCCGGCACCATGCCGGACGACGATCAGCCCCTGGCGCACCAGGTAGTCGATCGCTTGACGGACCGTCATGCGGCTGATCCCGGCCTCTTCGCTGATCTCGCGTGCCGAGGGAAGGCGCTCACCGGGCTGCAGGAGACCAGCGGAGATCTCTTCGCGGATCCGCTCGGCGACCTGGTAGTACAACGGGATCGGATCGTCCTTGTGGACCACGAGAGCGCGCATGCGTTACTCCGTCCAGATGTCCAGTGGTCTAGAAGAGTACGCGACTTGCGCGCGAGCCGTACGACGCTGGCGAGACGCCCCGACGCCTCTCCTGGCCGGTCGCGACGGTCTATTTCACGGTGCCGGCGGTAAGCCCCTCGACGATCTGGCGGTTGAACGCCACGTAGATCACGATCATCGGCAACGTCACGATCGAGAGTGCTGAGAAGAGCAGCGAGTAGTCGGTCACGTAGCGGCTCGAGAACGCGAGCAGCCCGGTCGGGATCGTCTTGAGCGCGTCGTCCTGGATGTAGAGGAGCGCGAGGAGGAACTCGTTCCAGGCCGCGAGCGCGGAGAAGATCGCGACCGTTGCGAGGCCCGGCCGGAGCAGCGGCAATGCCAGGCTCACGAAGACCCGGCCGTCGCCGGCGCCGTCGATCCGCGCGGCATCGAACAGCTCGTCGGGCAGCGCATCGAGGTAGACCTTGAGCAGGTAGACCGCCAGCGACAGGCCCATCGCCGCGTACGGGATGATCAGCGCCAGGCGGGTGTCGGTGATCGCGAGCTGGGTGAAGATCTGCGACTGGGCGATGAAGTACGACTGAAGCGGCAAGAGGAGCCCAAGGGCGAACAAGCCCATCAGCAGCCTTCGGCCGCGGAAGCGGTAGCGACTGAACGCGAACGCCGCGCTGGCGCCGAGGACGAGGATCAGGAAGACGGCAGCGGCGGTCACGATCGCGCTGTTGAGGGCGTACTGACCGAGATGGCCGACCTCCCACGCCGCCGCCCAATTTCCGAAGTCGATGGCGCTCGGCAGTGCGAACGGGGCACGGAAGATCTGCGCGTTCGTCTTGAAGCTCGATAGCACCATCCAGCCCATCGGGAAGAAGAACACGATGGCGAGCAGAACCAGCCCCACGCTGGCGAGGATGCTCGGCAGGCGGGTGGGCCGGGTCGCGCGCGTCGTTGGCTTCACGCCGTGATCCTCCGCCGCTGAAGCCGCAGGTAGACGAGACCGACGCCGAGCACGATCGCGGTGAGGACGACGGCCATCGCCGATCCGTAGCCGACCTCGCCGTTGCGGAACACGACCTTGACGAGGTACGTCGTCGGGATCTCGGTCGCCCCATACGGGCCGCCGTTCGTGAGGACGAAGAAGAGGTCGAAGCCCTGGAAGCCGCCGGTGACGCACAGCAGGACGGCGACGGCAACGACATTCCGGATCATCGGCACCTTGATCGCCCGAAAAAGCGCCCACTCCCCTGCCCCGTCCAGACGGCCGGCCTCGACGACCTCGAACGGGATCTGCTGGAATGCCGCGTAGAAGATCATCATGTAGAACCCGGCGAACACCCATCCGGATACGACGCTGACCGCGATCAGGGCCGTCGATGTATCACCCAGCCACACCCGTTCGAGCCCGTCCAGTCCGAGCGCGTCGAGAGCACCGTTGATCAGTCCGAAGTCGGCGTTGTAGACGAACGACCACAAGACCGCGACGACCACCATCGGCAGCATCACCGGGGTGAAGATCGCGACGCGAAACCAAAGCCCACCGCGCCGGGCGCTGACCAGCCCGGCGAGCAGGAGACCGACGCTGACCTCGAGGACGAGCGTTGCCGCGATGTACACCAGCACGTGGAGAAACGAGTCGCGGAAAACGGCGTCCGCAGCCGCGCGCAGGTAGTTGTCGACGCCGACGAAGGTCAGCGGTCCGAAGCCCTTCGAGTCGGTGAAGCTGTAGCCGACCGTCAGCAGCAACGGGACGAGGACGGCAAAGCCGAACAC
The DNA here is from genome assembly GCA_034666885.1 of Chloroflexota bacterium. Lineage (GTDB taxonomy): Bacteria > Chloroflexota > Limnocylindria > Limnocylindrales > CSP1-4 > SPCO01. The sequence goes on along the minus strand of JAXDKY010000162.1, from coordinate 14 downwards.
CGCCAACGCCGGCC
>JAXDKY010000161.1:0-2536 GCA_034666885.1 Chloroflexota bacterium | reverse complement strand
GCGCTGTCACGTCGCCTTCCTTCGTGACACCGTAGGCGCGGCCGTTGTCGCCCGCTTCCTCGTTCGCGAAATAGACCTGGCCCTGGTAGCCGGCGCTCGTCGTCGCGTTGTAGAAGATCCCGGCGTCCGACAACGTGCCGGAGCAGAACCGCAGGAAGTAGTCGTTCTGGACCGCGTTGTCGGCGAACCGGGCGGCCGTGGTCACGTAGGTGCCGGTCGGGTAGTCCCAGAAGCGGACCCCTGGGTTGAACCAGTCGGAGCCTTCCTTGACCCGGAGCGTCGTGGGATCGATGACCCAGCGAGACACGAACGCACCGGCCTGGCCATGGCGTCGCGGGATGCCGAGCGGCCTGAAGGTGGGCGTGCCGCTGTCACCGATCTCCTGGTTCATGTACAGCACGAGGTTGGCGCCCTGGCGGATGAGGCCCAGGCCGTCGGGGATGCCGACCATCTTGTAGCCGTTCGAGGCGGAGCCGTCGCCGACCGTTAGCAGGGATTCGATGTGGACGCCGACCGCGACGGGCAGGACATAGGGCGATGTCACGGTGCTCGGACCGGTCGAAGTCGACGATCCGGCGCTGGCGGGTGCGGCCAGCGCGACCGCCATGGACGCCGCCACGACGGTGGCGAGGGCGCGACCGCGTGTGCGTCGGGCATGTTTGGACTCGGGCACGATGTCCTCCTTGCAGGTGTTCTCGTTCGACATGACTGTTCCCCACGGATGTGAACGGCAGACCAGCGTTGTGTATCCGGTTCGTTATCAGCGCCGGATCAGCGCAGGTCGGGGTCGAGGCGATAGCCGACGCCGCGCACCGTCATGAGGTGGACGGGCGAATCGGGCTTCGGCTCGAGCTTGCTGCGCAGCCAGCGCACGTGGACATCGACCGTTCGAGGGTCGCCCTCGTGGTCGTGCCCCCACACGCGGTCAAGTAGCTGGCGGCGCGTGTAGGCGCGCCCCGGATGGGCCGCGAGCATGGCGAGAAGCTGGAATTCCTTCGGCCGCAGGTGGACGAGTCGGCCCGATCGCCGCACCTCGTGGGCGATCAGGTCGATCGACGCGTCCTCGGTCACGCCCAGGACGGTCTCCTGACGGCCCCGGGCCCGCTCTTCCAGGATCATGAGGCGGGCCGCGAGTTCCGCCGGGTCGATGGTGTCGGCCACGGCTTCGTCGACGCCCGCGCGGAGGGCTTCGATTCGCTCGTCGATGGCGTTCGGTCGACTCAACACCACGATCCTCATCGACGGTCGACGCTTGCGCTCCAACAGCGTCGCCGCGACATCGTCCGCGCACGCCGGCGGTCGAGCGAGGATGGCGATCCGCGGGCGTGCTGTCACCAGGAGGCTTGTGAACGTGGCCGCGTCATCGGTCGTGCGCAGGCTCGGGATCCCGGCCGATTCGCTCAGGCGGACCGCGGGACCACCGTCGGCGAGGGCGACCCAGACGGGGCGCGAGTCGATCGACATGCCGGGGAGCCTGCCCGGTCCGCGCTAACCGGTCGTCGACAGGGCGTTAACAGGATGTTCGCCGTCAACGCCAGGATCTTCGCCGTCACGGGGGCTGTCGCGGCAGGCGACCACCTTGACGCGTCCGTCGACATTGATCTCCAGATGGTACGGTTTCCTGCCGCCCTCACATCGGGCGCGTACCTGGAGAGGGAGAGCGCACCATGGCGAAGTCGACGAATGGGTCACGCAAGGCCAAAGGCTCGAGTGTCCCGGCGGACGTCCTCGGTGCGGTGGTCGACCTGGTCGCAGCCGCACAGCACGCGTCGGGACCGGTGACCGGGAAGGCCGCCAAGGAGCTTCGGAAGCTCGGCAAGCAACTTGATTCCGCCCGCGCGACGGAGGCGAAGCGCCTCGGCCAGCTGGCCAAGGCGGAGGCATCGAAGGGCCGCAAGCAGGTCGCCAAGCGCCAGCGCCAGGCCGGCGAGGCCGCCACCGAGGTCGCATCACTCGTCGCCCGCATCGGCGATCGAGCGCGGGCCGCCGCGGGAACCGGGGCACGAGCGATCGGCGCGACCGCGATGGAGGTCGGTTCCGCTGCGGCGACGGCGGCGCAGGCGGTGTCGCCGATCAAGGCCGGGTCACGGGCGCGGGGTGGCCGGACCGCCGCCGCCGGGTCGACCAGGTCCGCCACGAGGCGGAAGGCCGCGGCCAGCCGGGGAGCCTCGGCGACACGAGCCACGGGCACGCGCGCACGCGCGGCTGGTACCCGAGCCAAGGCGGCCGCCGGGACGCGGGCCAAGGCAGCGGCCACGCGCGCGAAGTCGGCCAGCAGAGCAGCCGGGACCCGAGCAGCGGCAGCCGGCACGCGCGCAGCGGCGGCCGGGACACGGGCGAGGGCTGCGGCCGCAAAGGCCGTGCCGTCGGCCGCGAAGCCGGCATCTGCGGCCCGAACGACCTCGAAGCGCGCCACCGCTTCATCGGGGTCGAGGCGATCGGCGACGGCGAAGGCCACGAGGACGAGGTCCGCGTCCGCGAAGCCCACAATCCCCAAGGCCGCGTCGGCAAAGCGCGCGACGGCTCGTTCGGCGTC
>JAXDKY010000160.1:0-4760 GCA_034666885.1 Chloroflexota bacterium | reverse complement strand
GCAAAGTCAGCCTTCATCGTGCCGCTGGCGGTGAGGCGATGCACGATCTTGTCGCCGCTGTCGATCACGTCCTCGATCGTGTAGCGCAGGTCCGGGAACGCCTTCTTCAGGGCGATCAGGGTCTGCTTGGTGCCCTCGCGCGTCGGCGCGACGCCGGGCTGGGGCGTGTGCTCGACGTAATTCGTCGCATAGAGCTCGTCGATGAGCTCGAACTTGTTGTTGTTGACGACCTCGAGCGGGATCCGCTCGATCATCTTCTGGGTTTCCGTGGTCATGGTGAACCACCCTTGTAGCGATCCGCGCTGCCATGGCGTATCCAGGTCAGAGCCCCTCGACAGGCGCCCACCGGGTGTGAATTTCCCCGGCACCTGGTCGGTTGTGGGCAGAGCGGAATAGTACGTATCGTATGGTACATTCCGCAGTATGTCAATCGAGCGCCTCTCCTCGACCTCGTATCTCGTCCTCGGTCTCCTTGCCCGCGAGGGGCCATCGACGCCGTATGACCTGGAGCAGCACGTGCAGGCCACGCTCGGGAACTTCTGGTCGTTCCCGCACACCCTCCTCTACAGCGAGCCGCCGCGTCTGGCGGCCCTCGGCCTGGTGACCGAGAGGCGCGAGACCGAAGGTCGACGACGACGCGTCTTCGCGATCACGCCGGAGGGCATGTCCGCGCTCAGCGTCTGGCTCGATCGACCTTCGGGTGCGCCGACGGAGCTTCGCGATCCGGGGCTCCTCCAGCTCTTCTTCGCCGACCTGGCGTCCGATGAGGCCCGACTTCATCTGGCCGAGCGGCAGCTCGCGATCCACGAGGCGAAGCTCGCTGCCTACCGCGAAGACGAGCGTCAAGAGCGACGTCCGGGCGGACCCCAACGGGGTCAGCGGACGGTCGAGCACTGGCGCGGCGAGACGCTTCCGATGGGCCTGCGGTACGAGGGTGCGGCGGTCGATTTCTGGACGGACGTCGTCGCCAAGGCCGGCGCCGCTACCAGGAAGAAGGCAGCCGAGGGCTGATGCGAGCAGCAGGTGATCGTCAGCCGTGGGCAGCTCCAGGTGCCGCGGCAGGTCGGCGTCAACCTTGCGGCTCACCTGCGAACATCGCGAGCGCTTCGCTCGCGGGAACGAAGTAGTAGGCGCCGGTCACGGCATGGGTGAAGTCGGTCAGCCGATCGCGGGCGCCACCCACTGTCGCGGCCATGCTGTCGAGCATCGCGTCGAGCCGCTCGCGGTCCCGGCTGAAGCCCACGAAGATCGTGCCGTGCTGGGTGAGCGTCCCGTAGCCGATGTTCCGCCGAAAGATCTTGCCGAACCGGTCCTGATCCGTGCTGGCGACATGTGATGTGTCGGGCTTCGGGTCGAGCTCCTCGCTATCGAGCTTTCGGCGACCGATGACCTCCTCCTGCTGATCGGTCGCGAGGCCGATCCACGCGGCGGCATCGTGTTCCCACTGTTGCAGCAAGAGGACGCTCCCGCCCTCGCCGGGAGCGCCAGGCTCGATGGTCGCGGCGGATGCCGCCTCGATGAGCGTCGGGTTCTCGGAGCCATCGATGAACCCGGTCAGATCCAGGTCCCGGTGGTACGGCCAGCCGACCACCTCGTGGGCCAGCGTCGCGTGCGACGCCAGCGCCGCGATGACCGCCAGTGAGACGTCGAATACCACGTCATACGCGGCGCCGGCCAACCACACGACGACGTCGTGCTGCGTCGCAGGCAGGGTGTAGCCATCGGCCCCGACGATGGGCTCAAGGAAGCCCGATAGGCCCGAGGGCAAGCCGTCGGGTGCCATCGCCGCCCACAGCTCGGGGCGGAACCCGGCTACGAGGTTGACTCCCCCGATCGTCGTACGTGGTTCCCGGAGGCTCGCGACCAGGCGGACCAATCCCTGCGCGTGGCCATCGGGGCGCCCGTCAAGCTCGAGGTACGCGTGCGACATCGTTCCGAGCGCGAAGATGCCGGTCTGGGGCGTCGCCACGCAAGCAGGATACGCGCCGCCCGCGGCGTTATCGTCAGCCGAAGGTGAAGCAATAGGCCTCCGCGCCCGCGTCGAGGAACTCGATCTCGAACCGGCGGTCGTCGACCTGGCCGGATTGGCGGATGAGCTGGTAGGTGCGCTGGTCGGTCACGGTCCCGTGGCCATCGGGCTCCGTGTCGGTGCCATGGGCGCCGTCCACGACCTGGCCATCGAGGTAGACCCGGAACGAGGTGGCGGCGCCCTTCGAGGCCGGGCCCATCACGAGGTTGACGTCGCGGGCGTGGAACTGGAAGGCGATCCGTCCGCCGGGCTCGTTCAGGACCGCGGCGTGCCGGGTGACCGTCCAGTTCCCGGAGAGGTCCCAGTAATTGAGGGGCAGCCGAGCAGCTGCGGCGTAGACATGAGGCTGGTCGAAGTCGGCGACGTCGTTCGAGGCGAAGCCCGCGCTCTGGCCATACCCGAGGTAGGACTCGGGCGATCGCAACGTCCCGTAGTCGGCGGCGACCTCGAGTCCGTGGGGCTCGACCTCGACCAGGTCCAGGTCGATACCCTGCGCGCCGGCATCGACCAGCAACTGCTGGATGACCATCTCGGTCATCGCGTACTCGCCCTCGCCGAAATGGTGGAAGCGGATCCGCCCCTGCTCGTCGGCAAGGTAGATGGCCGGCCAGAAGTGATTCGCGAATGCCTGCCAGACCCCGTAATCGCTATCGATCGCGACGGGGTACTCGACGTCGAAGATGCGCGACTGCGTGGTGATGTTGTCGACATCACGCTCGAACCCGAACTCCGGGGTGTGCACGCCGACCACCGTCAGCCCGAGGTCGCGGTACTTCTTGTCCCACGCGCGGACGTACGGGAGGGTGCGGAGCCAATTGATGCAGGTATAGGTCCAGAAGTCGACGAGGACGACCCGACCGCGGAGATTCTCGGGCATCAGCGGCTCGGAGTTGAGCCAGCCGGTCGCACCATCGAAGGACGCGAGGCGCCCCTCGACGGGCAACGCAGCCGTGTCGCCGGCCAGGCGGTGGGCCAGCGAGCGGAGGAGCCCGGGACGGTCTGGCGGTGCAGATGTCGTCGCTGCGCCGCTCGCGCCGTCGGTCGTGCTCAGATCGTCGGACATGGTGGGCCTCCGTGACGGCCTGCGGGTCGTTCCCTGCGATCGCGACAACGTCGATTATCGCCTCGCCGAACACCCCCATCGCAGCAGCCCCTGCGTAGACTTGGCGCCGATGCAGGGACGCGAGTGGGCCCCGGCGAACGCGGTGCCCGCCTGACGCCGGCGTGACGCCGTTCGCGGACACTGGCGTCATGGTGACCTCCATCGGTTCGACGCCAACGCGGAGACGCGCCAACGGCGGCACGCGTCGCCTCGTTGCGATCGTGACAGCGGTCATGGCCATCCAAGCGCTGCTGCTGGCGGGCTGTGCGCAGGCGACCCCGGTCACGCCCGTGGCTCCGTCGACCTCTGCAACCTCGGTGGGGACGGCGTCGGCAGCCCCAGGTCTCCAGGCGACGCCGGCCGCCACGTCCACGCCCGTGACGCAGTTCGATGGTGTCTGGGCGACGCGGCAGCTGACGATCGACCAGTTGCGGTCGGCGGTGCAGGCCCACGGGATGGACCCGGCGCACTTCAACGAGGTCGTTGGCCCGAACCCCGGGTTCAGCGACCACGTCGTTTTCGAGGTCCAGATCCGCCGCGGGCGATGGGTCGAATTTGAGGTCGACGATGGCGTGCCGGCAGGGGTCGGCTGGGAAGGGGATTACACCGCGGTGGGCACGAACACCTTCAAGGCGAAAGCCGACAAGGTGCCGTGCGAGATCACCTACGACCTGACGCAGAACGCGGGCGAGTTGGCGATCGACATCACACATGAAGACTGCACCGACCCAGATGACGTCCTCATCCAGGCGGCGATCTATGAATCCGGTCCGTTCCACCGGGTGGAGGCCGCGGATCCGATCATCCCGACCCCGACGCCGAGCGCGCCAGCACCGAGCCCGCTTCCCTCACTGGCACCGCCCAGCACATCGAAGGACAGGCTGACGACCCACGAGAAGGGGACGGTCAAGGGAGCATCGCTCGGCTATCTCGACTACCTACCGGCGGACTACGACGATAGGGCGCTCAGCCCGCTGCTCGTCTTCCTGCACGGGTCAGGCGAAAGCGGCGATGGAACGGCGGTTCAGCTTCGGAAGCTGACCGGGTCCGCCATCCCCTACTTGATCGATACCGATCGCTGGCCTGACGACCGACCGTTCGTGGTGCTGATGCCGCAACACGACGACGTCCCCGGATCGCCGTGCTTCACGCCAGCAGAGATCCACTCGTTCCTGGGGTTTGCCATCGCCCACTACGACGTCGACCCGGCCCGTGTCTACCTGACCGGGTTGAGTTGCGGGGCGATCGGCATGTGGAACTACCTGGGCGCCCACACCAGCGAGGTGCTCGCCGCCGCGGTGCCGATCGCCGGCTATGGGATCGCTGCCTTCGACCAGCGTGGATGCTCGCTGGGGACGCTGCCCATCTGGGCATTCCACGGTGCCGACGACGGGAATGTCGTCCTGCGCGGCGACGTCTATCCGATCGAGTCTCTCCAGGCCTGCACGGATCCCAAAGCGGTGGATGCCCGGCTGACCGTCTACCCGAACCGCGCCCACGACGTGTGGACCGAGACATACGACTTGTCGTCGGGCTACGACATCTACGGCTGGATGCTGTCGCATGCCAGGCAGCCTTAGTCGAGCGCCATCGCGTCAGCGGGCCCGACTAGAACTCGACGGGCAAGCT
>JAXDKY010000159.1:0-8140 GCA_034666885.1 Chloroflexota bacterium | reverse complement strand
CCGGCATCATGCTGCTGTACCCGCACCGCATCTCGGTGTTCATGCTGCTGGTCCCAGCCATCGCGTTGGTGCAGTACGTGTTCACGCTCGGGATGGCGCTCCTGGTCGCCGCGATCAACGTCTTCTTCCGGGACCTCGGGAACGTGCTGCGCCACGTACTCCGGCTGTGGTTCTACCTCTCCCCCGCCCTGTACAGCATGTCGACGCTCGACGCGAGCACGACCTTCCAGTCGAACCCGATCCTCCGCACCCTCGCCCACGCCAACCCGTTCGCGGTCCTGTTCGAGTCGTACCGGGCCGTCATCTACGGCAGGGCCGATGGGCCGCCCCATGCTCCCGATTGGCAGTCGTTGATCCTGTTGCTCGGGGCGAGCATCCTCGTCGTGGCACTCGGCGCGGTCATCTTCAAGCGCCTCGAGCCGACCTTCGCCAAGGTCCTCTAGGCGATGGCCATCGCGACACCGCCGCCGGTCTCGGCGAGCAGCCCACTCGCCATCGATGCGACGGACCTCGGGGTCCGCTACTCGCTGCGCTTCACGAAGAAGACGACCCTCCGCCAGTCGCTCGGGCAGATGTTCTCGCGCGACGCGGCCGAGCCGTTCTGGGCGTTGCGCAACGTGTCGTTCGGCCTCGTGCGCGGCGAATCCCTGGCGGTCATCGGGCCCAACGGTGCCGGCAAGTCGACGCTGCTCCAAGTGCTGGCCGGCATCATCCTGCCGTCCGAGGGCTCGGTCGAGGTCAGCGGCCACGTCTCGAGCTTGCTGACGCTCGGCGCCGGTTTCGACCAGGAGCTCAGTGGTCGCGAGAACATCCTCCTCGCCGGGGCGTTCATGGGCCTCGACGACGGTCTCGTCCGGCAGCTCGTGCCCTCGATCGTCGAGTACGCTGACCTCGGCCAGTTCATCGACGCGCCGATCAAGACGTACTCCTCGGGTATGCGGGCGCGGCTCGGATTCGCCATCGCGACGTCGGTCGACCCGGATATCCTCCTCCTCGACGAGGTGCTCGCGACCGGCGACGCCGAGTTCCGCGAGAAATCGAAGGCGCGGGTCATCGAGCTCGTGAAAGCCGCCAAGGGCATCGTCCTCGTGACCCACGACATGGTCTGGGTCGAGGAATACTGCAACCGGGCGATCCTGCTGGAGAAGGGGCGCGTGATCGTCGAAGGCAACCCATCCGAGGTCGTTCGGACACACATGGAACACTCCGCGGCGCGCAAGGCCGAGCGGGCCGCGCGCCTCGGATCGGCCGGGCTCTGAGCGCCGGCCCAGAGGTGGGCTGATGACGACGCTTCGAACGGTGGCGGCCGCCGTCGGTCGACGGCTGGCGATGCTGCGTTCCGACGTTCGAGCCGCCGAGGACGCGCTGGCGGCCGGCGACGCCGACCGGGCGATCGCGTTGACCGACTCGACGATCGCCGCCCATCCCGGGGACCAGGCACTGTTGACCCTGCGACGCCGGGCGTTCGCGGTGCGTGGCGACCAGACCGGGGTGGCCGCCACGGTCGCGGCCCTGCGGCGGACGCCCGGCGGCGACAACCTGGCCGAGACCGAACGACGGCTGCAGGGCGACCTCGCCGACACCGACCCGCGCTGGCGTCCGCGGGTCCGCGGCCCTCGGCGCGTGACCGAGCCGCGCTCCGATCGCGTGGTCCTCCACCTCCTCAAGGAATCGCGTCCGTATCGCCAGACCGGGTTCACGATGCGCAGCCACAACAACCTGATCGCGCAGCGCGCTGCGGGTTGGGACCCGGTCGTCGTCACCGCGCTCGGGTTCCCGCGCTGGATCGGCGGCTGGGTCGCGACGCCCGACGAGGTCGACGGCATCCGCCATCACCGGCTCGACCTCGGGGCCGGCTATCCGCAGAACGGACCGGTCGACACGTATCTCGAGGACTACGCCTGGCGCGCCGCGGCCGTCGCCCGCCAGGAGCGGCCGGCGATCATCCACGCGTCGTCGGGCGGACGGGGGTACGAGGCGGCGCTCGTCGGGTCGGCCGTCGGGGAGCACCTGGACCTGCCGGTCGTGTACGAGGTCCGCTCGTTGTTCGACGGCCGGGCGCCTGGTGCCGACGCGTCGGCGTCCGACGCGACCTCGCGACGCGAGCGGTATCGACGGCGCGACGCGACCGAGGTGCGCTCGATGCTCGCGGCCGACGCGGTCGTGACCCTGGCCGAGACGATGAAGGCGGACATCGTGGGCCGCGGCGTACCCGCCGAGCGCGTGTTCATCGTGCCCAACGGCGTCGATCCGGAGGCGTTCCAGCCGCAGCGTCCCGATGCCGCGCTGCGCGCCCGGTACGGCCTGGGCCGTCGGTTCGTGATCGGCTACATCAGCAACCTGGACCACGTACGCGAAGGCCACGAGACGCTGATCGAAGCGACCGCGATCCTTGCTGCGGCCGGGCGCGACGTCGCGTGCCTCATCGTCGGGGAGGGTCGACGCCGCGCCGAGCTCGAAGCGGTCGCCGCCGCGTCCGGGGCCGCGGACCGGATCATCTTCACGGGTGCCGTGCCGCATGACCGGGTGCCGGCGATGTACGCATTGCTCGACGCCTTCGTCGTGCCGCGGCGGAACGAACGGACCGCGCGGCTCGTGACTCCGCTCAAGCCGTTCGAGGCGATGGCGATGGCACGGCCGCTGATCGTGGCCGACCTGCCGGCCCTCACCGAGGTCGCGCCGGATGGCGAGCGGTCGCTGGCCTACCCGGCCGAAGACGCGGCGGCACTCGCCGCGGCCGTGGAGCGGCTGATGGACGACGGGGAGCTGGCTGCTCGGCTGGGCGAGGCGGGCCGCACGTGGGTGACTCGGGAGCGGACGTGGTCGTCGAACGGCCCGCGCTGGACCGAGGTGTACGAGACCGTGCTGGCGGGCCATCGCGCGGCGCGTGCGGCGAGGTCCGCTGACGCCCGACAGCCGGGGGACGCGTCGTGAACCTCGTTCGGCGCGGCGTCGCCACGAACGCGGCGACGGCTGCGGTCGCTACCGCGGCCGCGCTCCGAGCCCTCGAGGCGATCGGCGTGGAGACGCCGGCCGTCTGGATCGCGCACGGCACCGGCAAGTTCGATGCCGCTGCAGCCTGGGACCATGGGATCGCCCTGGTCCGCATCTCGGGGATCGAGGCGGAGTCCTCCGCGCGAGCCGTCGCCCAGGCCGCCGGGGCACGGGTCGTGATGAGCGCCGCGGACCTCGGACGGCTCGGGCGGTCACGCGGCGATGGCGCGCTCCTGGCGGCTCGCTACGAATTCGGGCTGTGGCCCGACGAAGAGGTCGAGGTCGTCCTCGGCGCCGACCGCCACGTCCCGGCGTTGACGGCACGGCTCGCGGCCTTCGACGAGATGCTGGCCGCAGAGCCGAACGTGCCGCGCCGCCTGGTCCTGGCGGCCCTCACGTCACACGCCCCGCCCCTGTCCGAGCCGATGGTCCGGGCGATCCTGCATCCACTGACGCTCGTCGAGGTCTCGCAGCCCGATCAGGCGACGCTCGACTTGATCCGGGTCGCGGCGTCGGTCGTGCCGCTGGCGGGCTGAGCGTCGTTCGTCACCCCCGGCGGGCGAGCTGCCCCACTACATCGCGGTACGCCGCCGCGGCGGTCGGCCAGCTGTAGCGCTCCCGGGCCGTCCGGGCGATGCGCTCACGCCAGGTGGCCCGCTCGGCCGCGGGCAGGTCGAGGATCTCCCGGATGGCCGCCGCGATGTCCGACGGGTCCATGGACGCGGCCACCCGCCCCAGGTCCTCGCGCCGCAATAGCGCCTCCATCGTCGGGAGTCGAGGGCCCAGCACCATCGGCGTCCCGCCGGCCATCGCCTCGAGGAACTTGTTGGGCGTCGTGTAGCGCTGGTTGTACGACAGCGGCGGCAAGGTGCACAGTGCGACGTCGGCCGAGGCGACCCACGACGCCAGCGCATCGGGGTGGACCGCCGGCAGGGTGAAGTGGCGTCCAGCGTACCTCGGGTCCGCGTCGCGGGCCACGCTTCGCTCCCAACCACGGCCGAACCCGAGCAGCACGAGCGCCGTGTCGGGGACCTGCAGGACGGCCTCGGCCGCCTGGTCGAGGCCGACATACGGCCCCAGGCGACCCCAGAACAGGCAGATCCGGGTCGTTGGCGGGAGACCGGTCGCCTCGCGGATCCGATCCGGCGGCGCCGCGCCGGCCGGGGGCGTCCACGGCTCCGCGAAGTTCGCGACGACGGTCGGCCGGCGACGGAGGCCCCAGCGCTGTCGCGACTTGTCGGCGAAGGCATCGTTGACCGCGATGTGGGCATCGGCGGCGCGCGCCCACCCCCGCTCGCGGCGGTCGAGCATGCGCCGGATGAGCGGTGGGATGCCGAGGACGTTGTTCGATTCCATCGTGATATCGATCACGTCGAGGATGACCTTCGACGAGCGGCCGGCTCGCTGGTCGCGTCCTCGCGCGGCGAGCGCCGCGGCGAGCGGCAGCGTCCCGCACGAGTGGTAGAGGTCGGCCGGCTCGAGCTCGGTCGAGAGCGTCTTCCACCAGCCACGGACCGTGTGGGGCCACAGGAACCACGACACGAACCGGGCCCGAAGGGTGCGCAGGATGCGGGCCGTGATCGGCGGGCGCTTCGTCGGTGTCGATGGCGGCGGTGCCCATCGATAGGTCGCAGCCATGCTCGCGAAGATGCCGCTCGGCGGGTAGCGGCGGATGCGGAGCTCGCCGTCGCGCTGCTCGAGTGGGGCGCCCGCCTCGGTCGTGGCCGCGATCTCGACGTCGTAGCCCTGCTCGACCAAGGTCCGGCCGATACGGATCGCGCGCGAGTACGGGTTGGCCGGATTGCCGACAAGGATCACGGCGCGTGGCCGCTTCTCCTCGGGCGTGGCGGCGGCCGCGTCCGCGCTCACCAGCGCTTCCCCGTCAGTCGCGTGTATTCGTCGAGCAGCCTCTCGGCCTGCGTCTCCCAGTTGTATCGATCGTGGGCGGCCGCGACGCATCGATCGCGCCAAGCCTGCCATTCCGCCTCGGGGAGTGACGTGATCCGGCGGATCGCGGCGGCGATGGCGGCGACGTCGGTCGGGTCGACCAGGATGCCCGAATCGGCATCGCGGACGATGGCGCTCATCCCCGGGAGATCCGACACGACGGCCGGCACGCCCGCGGCCATCGCCTCGAACAGCTTGTTCGGCGTCGTCAGTCGATGGTTGAGCGTATCGCCCTGGATGGGCATGGCGGCTACGTCCGCGGCGGCGACCCAGTCGTGGAGCTCGGCCGGCGGCACGGCCGGCATCACACGGACCCGACCGCCCATCGCGGGATCGGCCTCCCACGCGCGCAACGTCGGCTCGAGAACGCCGTAGCCCATCAGCACCAGCGTGGCGTCCGGCACGTCGCGGATGGCCTCGACCAACTGCTCGATGCCGCGCCAGGGGAACAGCCCGCCGTGATACAGCACGACCTTCTGGCCGTCGGGCAGCCGCAGCGCCTCGTGGAACAGCCGCCGACGTGGCGACGGCGGCGTGAACCGGTACGAGCAGTTCAGGACGACGAGTGGTCGCTCGATCGGCCAGCGGGAGGCCAGCACATCGGCGTACGAGTCGTTGACCGAGATGACCCGCGTCGCGGCCGTCGCCCAGCCGCGCTCCGTCCGGCCCAGCAGCCAGCGCGCCGGCCGGCCCATCCGTGCCAGGTTGCGGGCGTCGAGGTGGATGTCACGAGCGTCGTACACGACCGGGATCCCGTCCCGCTTCCCGACGGTCAGCGCGACCGGGATGCCCATGAAGGCCATGCCGTGCACGAGGTCGCCGCGCGGTGCCGCGCGGCTCGCGTTCCGGCGGTGCGACCGGATCTGGAGGGGGATCGCGAGCCGCCGGTACAGGCCCATCCAGGCCCGGACGTACACGGGGACGCGACGCGCGGTCTCGGCCGGCGAGTCCGTCACGCCCTTGGTCGTCGCGGCCGCCCCGGCCGTGCCCGATCCGGGTGGCGGTGGAGCGCCCGCGGCACCGTCGCGGGGCGTCCCGGGTGGGCGGTATGGCCGCCGCGTGACGATCGACTCCAGCCGGCGCACGAGCACGCGCGCGGCCCGGACCAGCGGCCGGAGCGGCATCCCGTCCTCGGCCGAAGCGAGCACGCGGATCAGGGTGAACCCGGCGGGATGGTCCTCGCGCCACGGCAGCCCGACCTTGTGCCGCGCGACCACGGTCACGGTGTGGCCGCGGGCGATGCACGCCGTTGCGATGCGGTACGTCCGCGAGTCGAACTCGCCGGTCGACGGCAGCATGATGACCAGGTGCTGCGGAACGACGTCGGGCGGCGGCACGGCGACACCGCCGGCGGTTGGTGCAGCCATGGCGGTCGACGCGGGCACCGGCGGCGTGTCGGTCATCCGAGCAGTCGCGCGATCGACTCGGTGGCGCCGTCCGTCTCGATCGACTGCTCGCGCGCACGGCGCGCGGCTTCAGCGGGCGCCCGATCCGGCGGCGCCGATCGATCGAGCGCCTCGCGCGCCTTCCCGGCATCGAGCCCGACGAGCACCGATGACGCGGCATCGCCCGCGGTCGTCTCCACCCATTCCGTCGACCCGCGCAGCACGAGGCAGGGCGTGCCGAGCCAGGCGGCCTCGCGCTGGACCCCGCCCGAATCGGTCAGCACGGCCGCTGCGTGGAGCTGCGCGGCGAGCGAGCTGCGGTAGCCGAGGGGCTCGACGACGAAGACGTTCGAAGACGGAGCGACGCCCAGCGCGTCCATCGCTTTCCGGGTCCCCGGGTGGAGCGCCAACACGACCGGGCGGTCGGCCCGGGCCACCGCGTCGAGCAACCCGACCCAGCCGCGGATCGCGTCCGGCGCCCGGTTCTCGGCCCGATGCACCGTCGCGAAGAGGAACTCGCCGCTGCGCAGCCCACCACCCGCGATGCCCGCCAGCGCCGACGCCTTGCGAACCTCGGTCAGCGTCCGAGCCGCGAGGTCACGCATGACGTCGCCCACGAGGTGCACTTCGGTCGTCAGTCCCTCGGCGGCGAGGTTCGCGACGGCGGCCCCCGTCGGGGCGAAGCACCATCGGGCGAGGTGGTCGGTCACGATGCGGTTGATCTCCTCCGGCATCCGCCGATCGAACGACCGCAGCCCCGCTTCGACGTGCGCGATCGGCACGTTCAGTTTGGCTGCCACGAGCGTCGCGGCGAGCGTCGAGTTCGTGTCGCCATAAACGACGACGGCGTCGGGCGCGACAGCGCGCAACGTGGCCTCGAGCGCGACCAGCATCCGGCCGGTCTGCTCCGCCGACGTCCCGCCACCGATGCCAAGGATCTTGTCCGGCGGCCGCAGCCCGAGCTCGCGGAAGAACGTGCCGGCCATCGCCTCATCCCAGTGCTGCCCGGTATCGATGAAGACCTCGTCGTGCCGTTGCCGGAGTGCCGGCTGGAGGGCCGCGGCCTTGATGAGCTGTGGCCGGGTCCCGACCACGTTCGCCAGTCGCATCAGGCCGCGGAACCGGCCGTGCCGGCCGCGCCGGCCGTGCCGGCGGTGCCGCCTGTGCCCGCCGTCCCTCCGGCGCCCGCCTCGCGCGCCGCCAGCCAGTCGACGATCTCGTCCGCGATCCGCTCCCCAGCGTGACCGTCCCAAAGCGGCGGCCGAGGGCCGGTCGGTCGCAGCGGGCCGGCGAGGATCTCCCGCGCGGCCCCCACGACCTGGTCGGGCGTGACCAGACGATTCGTGCCGTGCGACACCGTGATCGGCCGTTCCGTGTTGGGCCGCATCGTCAAACACGGCACGTCCAGGATGGTCGTCTCCTCCTGGATGCCGCCGGAATCGGTCAGCACGACGCGGGCCCCGGCGACGAGCGACAGGAACGCGACATAGCCAAGCGGCTCGACGATCCGCAGTCGATCGCCGTCGTGCAGACCGGCCGCTTCCAAGGTCGCCCGGCCACGCGGATGGAGCGGGATCACGACCGGCAGGAGCGCCGACAGCCCGTCCAGGGCACCGACCACGGCCCGCGCGCTCGCCTCGTCATCGACGTTCGACGGCCGGTGGAGCGTCACGACCCCGTACGTCTCGGGCAGGCCCAATCGCTCGCGCTCGACAGTCGGATCGAACTTCGCCCGCTGCGCAAGCAGCGTGTCGATCATGGGATTACCGACGAACCGGATCCGGTCGGCCGGCACGCCGCTCGCCCGAAGCAGG
>JAXDKY010000158.1:0-5414 GCA_034666885.1 Chloroflexota bacterium | reverse complement strand
CGAGGTCATCGTCCCCGATCCCGGCTACCCGATCTACGAGTCGCTCACGCGCTTCGTCGGGGCGACGCCGGTGCCGATCCCGATCCGGATGGAGAACGATTTCCGGCTCGACGTCGACGAGCTCGCCGCGCTGATCACCCCGCGGACCCGGGTGCTGTTCATCAATTCCCCGGCCAACCCGACCGGTGGCGTGCTCAACCGCGACGACCTGACGCGCATCGCCGCGCTCGCCATCGAGCACGACCTGTGGGTCGTGACCGACGAGATCTACGGCCGGATCCTGTACGACGGCGCCGAGCACGTCTCGATCGCGGCACTCCCCGGGATGGCGGAACGGACGATCATCCTCGATGGCTTCTCGAAGACGTTCGCGATGACCGGCTGGCGGCTCGGCTACGCGGTCGTGCCGACGTCGCTCATCCAAACGTACTCGCAGCTCATCATCAACACGATCTCCTGCGCCCCGACGTTCGCCCAGGTCGGTGCCGTCGAAGCGCTCGTCGGCCAGCAGGACGACGTCGATGCGATGGTGGTCGAGTTCAAGGCGCGCCGCGACCTCGTCGTCGCCGGGCTCAACGACATCCCGGGCATCCGTTGCAAGACGCCGCTCGGGGCGTTCTACGCCTTCCCTTCGATCGCGGGCACAGGCTTGTCGGGGGCCGAGCTCGCGGAGCGGCTGCTCCACGAAGCCGATGTGTGCGTGCTGGCGGGGACCGCGTTCGGAGGCGTGGGCACGGAGCACATCCGGATCTCGTACGCCAACTCGCGCGAGAACATCACCGAGGCGCTCGGGCGCATCGGGCGGTTCGTCGAGGGGCTCGGCCGTGCCTGAGGTGGGCGCGGGCGGTGGCTCGGCGGGCGGCGGCGCCGCAGGCGGTTCGGGCGGTCGACCGCGGGTCTTTGTCTCGCGGATCATCCCGGACGAAGGGCTGGAGGCGATCAGCGCGGTCTGCGACATGGACCTGTGGGACGGCCCGCTGCCGCCGCCGCGCGATGAGCTGCTGCGGCGCGTCGCCGGTCGGGACGGGGTGCTGACCCTGCTGACCGACAAGGTCGACGACGAGCTCCTCGACGCCGCCGGGCCGCAGCTCCGCGTCGTGTCGAACTATGCGGTCGGCTTCGATAACGTCGACGTCGCCGCGTGCGCGCGGCGCGGCATCCCGGTCGGCAACACGCCGGGCGTCCTGACCGACACGACCGCCGACCTCGCCTGGGCGCTGCTCATGGCGGCCGCCCGCCGATTACCGGAAGGCGATCGATACGTGCGCGGCGGCGAGTGGAAGACGTGGGGACCGTTGCTGCTGCTCGGCCCCGACGTCCACGGCGCGACGATCGGGATCGTGGGGTTCGGCCGCATCGGCCAGGCCGTCGCGCGGCGTGCGCAGGGCTTCGGGATGGAGATCCTGTACCACGACGTCCAGCAGCTCCCGCCCGAGGTGACCCAACCCTTGGGGGCGACGTACCTGCCGCTCGAGCAACTTCTGGCCCGCAGCGATTTCGTGTCGCTCCACGTGAACCTCTCCGACGTGACCCGGCACCTGATCAACGCCCAGACCCTGTCCTGGATGAAGCCGACGGCTGTCCTCGTCAACACGTCGCGCGGCCCGGTGGTGGACCAGCGCGCGCTCGCCGATGCGTTGCGTGACGGCGTCATCTGGGCTGCGGCGCTCGACGTCACGGACCCGGAGCCCATCCCCATGGACGACCCGCTCGTGGGCCTCGACAACTGCCTCATCGTCCCGCACATCGCGTCGGCGTCGCGGGCGACGCGCGGCAAGATGGCCGCGATGGCCGCTGCGAACCTGCTCGCCGGCGTCCGTGGCGAACCGCTTCCGACCGAGGTGCCCCCGCCCGCCGAGGTCGTCTGACCGGCGCTCCTTAGATGGTCGTTTCCTGACAGCCCCAACCCAGGCGCGGCTGGGGACGGGCGGCGGCGAGAACCTGGCCCGAGTCCACGAACACGATCAGGGCGCCCGTGCTGTCGTAGAGGACCTGCGTCACGCGTCCATTGGGCGGCGCGACGCACCAGCATTCCCCGTAGCCGTTCGCGCCGTGGGCTTCGCCGATGTCGAATTCGAACCGCCAGGTCACCGCGAGGCCGTGCTCGGCAGCCGCCGTGCCGACCTCGGCCGGGGTCATCGAGGTGACGTCGACACCGGCCAGCGGCTCGCCCGGCCGGAGCGGATCCCCGTCGCGGATGACCTCCCCGGTGCCGGCGCCGCGCTGACAGACGATCCCGGTGTTCGAGTCCCCCAAGGACGAGACGAGGCTGCACCCAGAGCACAACGCCACCACGAGGATCGGGATCAATAGCCGCCGCATCTCCAGCACTGTCGCCCTGAAACGTCGAGGCGGTCAATCCGGGTTTTCCCCCGAACCACGGGGGACCCTCAGGAGGCCCCAAGACTCGGCCGGCATCCCACGAACAGACGGCGCTCGTCCGGGCCGCGCCGCCGACCGGCTCCCGCTATGCTCGGGGGCCCATGGACGACAAGACCGCCATCCTCGCTCGCCTCCCGATCTTCGCGAGCCTCGACGGGCGCAGCCTGGAAGCGATCGCGACCCTGGCTCGGATCATCTCCAGCCCGGCCGGCACGGTGCTGATGCACGAGGATGAGCCGGCCGAATCGTTCTACGTCATCGTGACCGGCACCGTCCATGTCGAGCGCGATGGCGACTTCGTGCGATCGATGTCCGACGGCGGGTTCCTCGGCGAGATCGGCCTCGTCAAGGAGACGACTCATACGGCGACCGTGACGTGCACCACGGCGTGCGAGTTGGTGCAGCTCGGCCGCCACGAGTTCGGCCGGGTCATAGCCCGGTTCCCCGAGGTTGGCGCGCGGGTCGACGCCGCCGTGGCTCGTCGTCCGCACGAGGGCAGCGGATAGCCGTCCGGCTGCGTCTGCGGGGCGCCCCGAGCCGCCGATGGGAACGTGATACGGTCCCCGCGGGCCGGTAGCTCAGTGGCAGAGCAGGGGACTTTTAATCCTTTGGTCGTGGGTTCGAATCCCACCCGGCTCGCCAGCCGTCGCCCGAGGTGGAGGGAGGTCCTGGTGATCCTCCCCAAGATCCGGGATCCGCGGTTCATCACCGTGCGTCGCGGCGGGACCCTCCAGGACGATGATCATCGTCTTCTCGCGCTGTGGGCCTGTGACTGCGCGGAGCACGTGCTGCACCACTTCGAGCAGGCACGGCCGAAGGACGACCGTCCACGTCGGGCGATCGACCTCGGGCGCGCCTGGGCGCGGGGCGAGATCGCGTGGGCTGAGGCCCGCACGGCGGCCGGCCATGCAAATGCCGCGGCCAGAGACCTGAGCGGCGCACCACGAAATGCCGCGTACGCCGCCGGTCAGGCCGCGGCGGTTGGCCACGTGGCGGCTCACGAGCTCGGTGCTGCGGCCTACGCGATCAGGGCAGTGTGGGCGGCAGCGCCCCAAGACGAGCGCGTGGAAGTCGGCCGTGGGGAGTGCCGGTGGCAGCGTGCCCAACTTCCCCACGAGATCCGGGATCTAGTGCTCGACGACCAGCGGCTGCGCAACGAGTTGTGCTGGTTTGCGTTCGACTGCTGACATGGCTCGCTCCTTGGCGACTCACCGCCGGCCGATCCAGGGTGCATTCCTTGCTCGCCGCACGGCGCCAGTCACCGAACACTGTGCGAAGATTCGATCAATGACGAAGTCCGAGCCGGTTCCGGAGCTCGTGCACTACGGCAGTGGCGTCGTGAAGATGCAGGGCTTCCACCTCGACGGCGAGATGCACGGCGAGTGGGCCTGGTACCGCACCGACGGCACCGTGATGCGCACGGGTCAACTCGATCGCGGCAAGCAGGTTGGCATCTGGCGGACGTTCGATAGAACCGGTCGTGTCGTCAAGGAGACTGACTTCGACAAGCGCCCTTGAACCAGCTCGCGGCTACGCGCGAGGCGGCTCGCCTCAGGCGGGCACGGAACGCCTCAGACGGGCGGTCGCTCGGGTCCCTCGACCGTCACGAGCCGCCGCGGCGGCACTGGCTTCGGGGCCCGCCGGCGGTTCCGGATCAGCCGCGCGATCTCGATGACCGTCAGGATCGGGAGCAGGCGCCGCGGCAGGAAGCGGAGCAGGAACAAACGCAGGCCTTGCTTGAGCATCGTCCGAGTATGGGACCGGCGCGATCGCTGCCCGCGCTCGCCTCGCTGAGAAGCGTTGCAGGGCGCTTGCGAATCGGTGGCCCAGCATCGGCAGGAGGCGCGCGACCGCCCTGCTATCCTCCCGCCACCGGATGTGTCGAGGGGCCCCGAGGAGACCGATGTACCGCCTGTATCGCTCACGGGATGATCGGATGCTGGCCGGGGTCGCCGGCGGCCTGGCCGAGCTGTGGGGCGCCGACCCGTCCCTGGTCCGCGTCATCTGGGCGCTCCTCGTGGTGTTCACGGGCGGCGTCGCGCTGATCGTCTACATCGTGATGGCGCTCGTGGTGCCCGAGGAGCCGGATGTCGCCGCGGGCGGGATCAACCAGTTCGCCGCCGCGCCGTCTCCGGGCGCGCCAAGTCAGTTCGCGCCCACGCCTCCCCCGGCAGCGGCGGAAGGCTGGACGCAGCCTGCGGATCCGCGAGCGGCGCGTCGCGCCGCGCGCGACGCCCGGGCAGCCGCTCGTCACGCGGCCGGCGACGATCGAAGCACCTTCCCCGCGGCCACGATCCTGGGCGGTTTCCTGGTCATCCTCGGCGTCTTCCTGCTGGTTCGGACCTACCTGCCGCAGCTCGATTTCGACTGGTTCTGGCCGCTGGTCCTCGTCGCCATCGGTGCCTTCCTCATCGTGTCCGCGGTCCGCCGACAGAACCCGCCCGGCTGACCTCGCCCCGCACGGACGTTGCCGCGCCTAGCGCGGCGGTGCACGCTCGTGTCGCCACCGGTTCGCAACGAAGGTCGCCACCGCAACCGACTTCGCCCCCCAATCGATACCTTGTCAGCCCTGCCAGAGGGCCCGACCACGACCGGCCCGCACCCTAGCCTTCTCGGTACGACCCGCCCCGACGGGCTCCTCGAACCATGGGAAGGAATGTGCGATCGATGGACACCGGAGATACCGCCTGGCTGTTGATGTCGACAGCTCTCGTGATGATCATGCTCCCCGGCCTCGCCCTCTTCTACGGCGGGCTCGTCCGCCGCAAGAACGTCCTCTCGACGATCATGCACAGCTTCTTCGGCCTGGCCCTCGTCAGCGTGGTCTGGGT
Source organism: Chloroflexota bacterium (assembly GCA_034666885.1). GTDB lineage: Bacteria > Chloroflexota > Limnocylindria > Limnocylindrales > CSP1-4 > SPCO01. The sequence goes on along the minus strand of JAXDKY010000158.1, from coordinate 201 downwards.
CGTCGTCGGCTTCTCGATCGCCTTCGGACCTGATGTGACGCTGCCGATCATCGGCTCGGGCTGGATCGGTGGGTTCGATTACGCCTTCTTCAACAACGTCGGTCTCGAACCGTCGACGGTCTACGCGACGACCGTCCCGTTCGTGTTGTTCGCCGCGTTCCAGCTGATGTTCGCGGCCATCACGCCCGCGCTCATCACCGG
>JAXDKY010000157.1:0-6285 GCA_034666885.1 Chloroflexota bacterium | reverse complement strand
GTCGGTAGCGCCCACGGACCGATGGCGTGGCGACGTTGATCGCCATCGCGCTCTTGCCGATCTTCAGGGCTGCGGGCGCGATGACGTCGCCCCCCTGCTCGGGGGTGATCAGGCCGAAGTCGGGTGCTACGGCGACATCACCGGTCGGCGGCGCGGGAGCCGTCGCCGTGGCGTCGACGGGAGCAGCTTCGAGCAGGTCCCACCGCACGCTCGCCTGGATCGACTTCGGCAGCTTGTCGCGGTCGGCGACCTTGAACGGGATCTTGTAGCGGATCCGGCCATCGACCGCGGTCGCGCCCTGGATGACGGGCGCCGCCAGCGTGATCCCCGAATCGCGCAGGCTCGGGTCGAGCGCGACGGGGTCGATCGACGCGGAAGCCGGATGGATCGAGCCCCGGGCGTTGCGCAGGACATCTGCCGAAGCGAGCCCGGCCCTCAGGACGATCGAGCGCGAGAACCCGGAGCTGCTCCGCTCAGGATCCATCTGGGCCACGTAGCCCTGGCTGCGCACGCTCTCGAAGGCGAAGCTGTGGTGGTTGGCGGTCGGGGCCGTGCGCCAGGCCGTTTCGATCGATCGCTTGCCACCCAGCACGACCCGGACCATGTGGTTCGGGTTGCCGTACGCCTCGGCGACGACCGCGGCCGCGCCGGCCTTGATGAAGCCGGCGGCGAAGTTGTCGACGCGCTGGCGGGCCATATCCAGCGTCCCTTCGGCGAGTCCCGGCTCCGAGTTGCCCGACGCGTAACACAGGTGGTTGAGCAGCACGACCGCGTTCGTGGCCAGCCGGATGTCGTCCGCGATGGGTCCCTCGCCGAAGTACTGGTGGCTGGCGTCGCTGCCGCCGGCGGTCGGGTTCAGCCCGAAGCCGTCCTGCGTGGGCGGGTAGAGACTGTCTCGGTAGCGGCTCGGCCAGCCGTTGCCGTGGCCCATGTAGAGGACGAGGCTCGCACCCTGGAGCGCCTCTTTGACGGCGGGCCAGGTGGCATTGGGCGAGTAGAGCTCGGTGACGTCAGGGGTGTAGTCGCGGGCGATGGCCGCGGCCGCACGGGCCTCCGCGCGATACCGGTTCGTGGCCCCACCGGTCGGGCCCACGATGATCACGACCTTGGGGACCGCCTGTCCCGAGCCGCTCGCCTGGGCACCCACGGCCACGGGCGCGAACAAGCTCGCGACCAGCAGGGACGCGATGACGGCGACGAGCACACGTCTCACGACAGGCGACACTCCTGTGACGTTCCCCGGACTGGCGAGCGTAACTGAACCAGATTGGTCCGGACCATACTCGGTAGGCGTTATCTGGCCGTTATCGGTTCAAAATCGGCTGAAGCGTTGTCACGCCGCACCACCGAGGGACCATCGAGCATGCCCAACCGCCTCGCCGGCGAAACCAGCCCGTACCTGCTCCAACACGCCAACAACCCCGTCGACTGGTTTCCCTGGGGTGGTGACGCCCTGGCGCGCGCGAAGTTACTCGACCGCCCGATCTTCCTGTCGATCGGCTATGCCGCCTGCCACTGGTGCCACGTCATGGAGCGCGAGTCGTTCGAGGACGAGGCGACGGCGCGGCTGCTGAACGAACGCTTCGTGGCGATCAAGGTCGATCGCGAGGAGCGACCGGATCTCGACTCCATCTACATGTCGGCCGTGCAGGCCATGACGGGGAGCGGCGGCTGGCCGATGTCGGTGTTCCTGACCCCGGATGGCGCCCCGTTCTACGGCGGCACCTATTTCCCGGACCGACCGCGCCACGGGATGCCGTCCTTCAGCCAGGTCCTCGAGGGCGTGTCGCAGGCGTGGACCATGGAGCGCGGCGAGGCCGTCGCCGCGGCCCAGCGGCTGGTGGCCGCGCTCACGGAACAGAACCGGACCGCGGCGCCGGGGAGCGGCCCGCTCATCGATCGTGGGTTCTTCGGCGCCGTCGATGCGGCGCTCGCCGCGTCGTTCGACGCGCGCAACGGGTCGTGGGGCGGCGCGCCCAAGTTCCCGCAGCCGATGACGCTCGAGTACCTGCTTCGCCGCATCGCCGCTGGGGACACGGATGCCACGCCGACGGTGACCTTCACCCTCGACAAGATGGCCGACGGCGGCATCCGCGACCAGCTCGGCGGCGGGTTCCACCGGTATGCGACCGACCAGCGCTGGCTCGTGCCGCACTTCGAGCAGATGCTCTACGACAACGCCCAGCTCGCGCGTGCGTACCTCCACGCCTGGGCCGCCCTCGGCGTCGAGCGCTATCGCGATATCGCGACCGGGGTGCTCGACTACATGATCCGCGAGCTGACGACGGCCGATGGCGCCTTCGCCTCCAGCCAGGACGCCGACACCGAGGGCATCGAGGGCCTGACGTTCACCTGGCGCGCGGCGGAGATCCGGGAAGTCGTCGGGCCGGTGGCGGCGGCTCGCTTTGCCGACGCCTACGGCGTGACCGACGAGGGCAACTGGGAGGACGTCACGATCCTCTCGCGCATCTGGCCGGCCTTCGATGAGCCGCCGTTCCGGGACGACGAGGGGCTCGAAGGGGAGCTGGCGGCCTCGCGAGCCCGGCTCCTGGAGCGCCGTTCGGCGCGGCCCCAGCCTGCCCGGGACGATAAGGCCCTGACGGCCTGGAACGGCCTGGCGATCGCCGCGCTGGCAGAAGCCGGTCGGTTGCTCGGCGAGCCGCGCTACACGGACGCCGCGGTCCGGGCTGCGACCACGATCGTCGATGGGCTCCTCGGTGACGACGGGTCGCTCCAGCGTTCGTGGAAGGACGGGCGCGCGGTCGGGGCCGGCGTCCTGGAGGACTACGCGCATCTCGCCGAGGGTCTGCTCGCGCTGTACGAGACGACGTTCGACGAACGCTGGTTCTCGATCGCGCGCGGCCTGGCGGACCGGATCCTGGACCGGTTCGCCGATCCGGCTGGCGGATTCTTCGATACCGCGAGCGACCACGAGCGACTGATCACGCGACCGAAGGATCCGCAGGACAACGCGGTCCCTTCGGGCGGGGCGATGGCCACGACCGTGCTGCTGCGGCTGGCCGCGTGGACCGGGGAGGGGCGCTACCGTGACGCCGCGGAACGGGCGCTCGGCACGGTCTCTTCGTTCATGGTGCGCTACCCGACGGGCTTCGGGCAGTGGCTGGTCGCCGCGGCCTTCGCAGCGTCCGATGCGGTCGAGGTGGCCGTCGTCGGCGACCCGGCCGATGGCTCGACGCGCGCGCTGCTCGAGCCCATCTGGTCGACGTGGCGACCGGCCCAGGTGCTCGCGGTCGCGCCTCCGGAGGCTGTCGCCGGGTCGGCGGTCCCGTTGCTGCACGACCGCGTGGCGATCGGTGGCGTCGCCACGGCCTACGTATGCCGCGGCTTCACCTGCGACCTGCCCGTGACGGAGCCCCCGGCGCTCGTCAGACAGCTCGCTGGTGCGATCCCCACGGAGCGCTGACGCGGCCACGGCTCGGCCAGAATGTGCTGATGGCCCACCCTGAGGTCGTGCCGGCTCGGCCGGCGGCGACGGTCGTGCTCGTCCATTCGGGAACGGACGGCATCGAGGTCCTGCTCACCCATCGGCCGGCCACCATGGCGTTCGCGCCGGATATGCAGGTGTTCCCGGGCGGGCGCGTCGACGCGGCCGATGCGGATGCCGCGCTAGCACGACGGTCCGTCATCTCCCCGGAGGCCGCGGCGGAGCGACTGGGCGGAGACCTCGAGCCGCGCATGGCCCTGGCCGCGCATGTCGCGGCGATCCGGGAGGCGTTCGAGGAGGTCGGCGTCCTGCTGGCGGACTACGCGCCCGCGGCGGACCTGGTCGCGGCTCGGTCCCGGCTGCTCGCGGATCCGGGCGCCTTCCCGGCCATCGCCGCCGACCTGGACCTGCGCCTGCGGACCGACCTGCTGGTGCCGCTGTCGCGTTGGGTGACGCCGTCATCGATGCCGCGGCGATTCGATGCGCGGTTCTTCGCCGCGGCGTTCCCGGCGGGTGCGGCGGTGACCCTCGTCGGGGACGAGGTGCGGGCACAGGCCTGGCATCGGCCGCTCGACGCGCTCGAATCGATGGCGGCGGGCGGACTCGGGATGTGGTTGCCGACCTCGACCACGCTCACGCAGTTGGCGTATGCGCGGTCGATCGACGACATCGCCGAGCGACTGACGCCGGGCCGTCTTGGGACCGTCGTGGTCGAAGACGTGACGCCGGACGTGGTGCGGATCGAGATGCCCGCCGGTGGCGGCGTCGCAGGCCAGCCCGTCAATGCGTATCTCGTCGGTCGGTCGGCGTTCGTGCTGGTCGATCCCGGCGATCCGACCGGCGAGGCGCTGGACCGCTCGGTGGAGGAGGCGCGGCTACGAGGCGGGCGGATCGTCGCCGTCGCGCTGACGCACGCCGATCCCGACCATGCGGCTGGGGCCGAGGCGCTGGCGGAGCAGCTCGGGATCGCGGTCCTCGTCGGGCCGGGCGGCGGCCGCCACCTGCCGTACGAGGCGGGAGAGCTGGTCGATGGCGGGGTGATCGACGTTGGCGACGTGCCGCTTCGGGTCGTGGCGACACCGGGCCCGCGGCCCGATCACGTCGCGTTCGTGGTCGGGGAGGGGAGCGTGGTCATTGCCGGCGACCTAGATGGTCGGCGCGGGGAGCGGTCGATCTTCGCGACGCCGGACGAGGCCGCCTGGCAGGGGTCCGCGGCAGCTCTCCGTTCCGTGGCGCCCGGCGCTCGCTGGCTGCCGGGCCACGGCGATGTCAGCCAGGACGCTTGACGCGAAGCTCGTCGCGCCCTGAAGGTGCATGGGTGAACGCCGAGCCGACCGGCCGCAGAATCGATGGGACGCAATGGGAGGAGCCGCGGCCACCGCATCTCCCTGACGCCGTAACCCGCGTTTCCCCGTGGGTCTTCCCGTTTCTTCTGTTGGCCGGCGTGCAGGTCGTCGCCGCCTGGCTCGATTGGGCTGCGCAAGGCGATCTCCGCTACCCGAACGCGGTGGAGTTCATCGTCGCCCTGTGGCTACCGGGGGTGTCCGCCTCCCTGCTCGGAGCGGCACTCTTCTACCGCCACCTGGATGCCCATCGACGGTTGCCGCTGCTCGTCCTCGGGGTGGTATTGCTGGCCGTCGCGGCGTTGGTCGGGTCGGCGGAGCGCCCTGTCGTGGAGTGGGTCACGTCTCTATCACCCGCCGCCGACGACACTTGGATCTTCGTGGCGGGCGCGACAAGCCGCATCGCGATGGCTGTGCTCCGCGTCGTCGGCTTGGTCTGTATCGCTGCCGGGTTGGAGGCGGCCCGAGGATCGGCAGGCGTTGTGTCCGGTCGCGGCTTGCGGATGGTGGTCGCCGCCGTCGCCGTGGTTGGGAGCGTGGTCACGGGGCTGTCCTTTCTCGGCGCGACTGGACAGTCGAACGACTTGTTCACGCCATTCAATGCCGTGGCCGTCGTGCTGGGTTTCCTGGTCACGATCGCCTGGGCGCATCTCTTGGTAGTCGCGGTCGGGGGTTGGCTCGCTGGAGAGCGGCCACGGGTCGGCTGGCTGCTGGTCGCACTCGGGGCCATCATCGAAATCGCGCTGCGAGTCCTGATCTCGAGCGGTGGACTCTTGGTGTCGGCGGAGACGAGCGGTTCTGTCGTGCAGCTGATCGGGTATGCATCCGTGGCGAGCGGGCTGCTGTTGCTGCTCGCGTTCGCGACGGGCCTGCCCGCCATACCGGCGACCGCTACGACCGGTCTGACGGCATCAACGACGCGAGATTCCGTAGCAGGTTGAGGCCCTCGTCGACCTGTTCGGTCGGCGCGTACGGACCCGGCATCAGGAAGCACGGGCGGCCGGCCATCGCGACGCCGACGAGCTGGCCCCATGGTTCCTTGAGCTCGCGACCGGCGGCGATCGTGGCCGCCCGCTTGTAGATGAAGACCACCGCTCCTGGGCGCCACAGCGCGATCTTCTGCCACAGCGGCCCGACACCCGTGATCAGGAGGCCGTCGCTCGCCTCGTCGCGTGCGGTCGGCGCCTTGATGAGGTCGGTGATGCCGTGGCCGCCGGCCAGCAGCGCGTCGTCGGCGGTTTCGATCGGCGTTCCTTGCGGCAGGATGCCGGCCGTCATCAGCCGGCGCCAGAACGTCTGCCCGAGGCGGCCCTGGTGGTAATGCCCGGCCTCCACGCTGACCGGTGACGGGTTGAGGCCGACGAACAGGAGTCGGTCACGCAGGGGTGGCAGGTCGGCCAGCGTACCGACCCGGTGGCCGTCGACCTCGATCGAGGTGAGGTGCGGGCCGGGGCCGGGTCGGTGGGTGATCGCCTCGAGTTCGTCGGGGGTCACGCG
>JAXDKY010000156.1:0-6190 GCA_034666885.1 Chloroflexota bacterium | reverse complement strand
CGTGCTCGGCGCTGGACCCGCGGGCCACGCTCCAGATCGAGGAGCTCATGGCCCAGATCAAGGAGCAGTACACGATCGTCATCGTGACCCACAACATGCAGCAGGCGGCACGGGCGTCAGACCGGACCGTCTTCCTCAACATGGCCGACGACGGCGCGGGCTATGTCGTCGAGCAGAGCGACACCATCACGATCTTCACGAATCCGGCCGACCAGCTGACCGAGGACTATGTCTCCGGTCGGTTCGGCTGAGGCAGGGGGCTGACATGACCGAAGGACGCGAGGTAACCGGCGCCGGGGCCGGCGGGAACGGCGTCGATGCTCAGGTAGATGCCCTGCTCGACGCGGCGGCCGAAGGGCCGCCGGCGCACCCCGTGCCCGCCCGGCGGGACAGCCTGGACCTCCAGGAGCAGGAGATCAAGGACGCCGTCCTGCGCATGGGCTCCCTCGTCGAGGAGGCGATCCGCCGGGCCAGCAAGGCGCTGACCGCGCACGACGCCGAGCTCGCCCTGGACGTCATCAAGGCGGACGCACGGATCAACGACGCGCAGCGCGAGGTGTCGCGCCTGATCAGCGTGACGATCGCGACGCAGAACCCGGTGGCACGCGACCTGCGCTACCTGCTTACCCTGGACCACGTGACGTACGAGCTCGAGCGCATCGGCGACCATGCCTCGTCGGTGGCGAAGCAGGTCATCAAGCTGGCGCCCGAACCGCCGCTCGCGGGCTACGTGAAGTTGCCGGAGATGGCCGAGCGATCGGCCGTCCTCGTGCACGGCGTCCTGCGCGCGCTGGTCGATGCCGACGCCGTCGCCGCGCGCGAGGTCGCGGTCCAGGACGACGACATCGACCGGCTGTACCACGCGACCTTCGACGACGTCGTCGAGCTCATGCGCCAGGACCCCGCCAACGTCGAACGCGGGACCCGGATCATCATCGCCTCGCACTATCTCGAGCGGATCGGCGACCGGTCGACGAACATCGCCGAGGACATCGTCTATCTCGTGACCGGTGACGTGGAGGACCTGAACCCATGACGGAGCGGGATCCGATCCGCGTCCTGTTCGTGTGCACCGGCAACTCGGCGCGCAGCGTGATGGCCGAGGCCCTGCTGCGCCAACACGGGGGCGACGCGTTCGAGGTCCACAGTGCCGGCACGGAGCCCAAGGGCATCAACCCGCTCACGCTGCGGGTCCTGGCTGATGCCGGCATCGACGCCTCGTGGGCGCGCTCGAAGTCGGTCGAGGAATTCCTGGGCCAGTCGTTCGACTACGTCGTGACGGTGTGCGACCAGGCTCGCCAGACGTGCCCGGTGTTCCCCGGCGTCCACGAATCCCTGCACTGGGGCTACGAGGACCCGGCCGCGGCCCAAGGGACCGAGGAGGAACGGCTAGCGGTGTTCCGCAAGGTCTTCATCCAGCTCAGCGAGCGGATCCGGCAGTTCGCCACCGTGACCCAGCGGCAGCCGGTCTGATGCTCCTCCACCTGATCCGTCACGCGCATGCCGGCGACCCCGAGGCGTGGGACGGCCCCGATGCCGCCCGCCCGCTCAGCGAGAAGGGCCGCGCACAGGCCGAGCGGCTGGGGCGATACCTGGCCGACATCGGCTTCCGGACGGACACCATCCTGACGTCCCCGAAGCTGCGGGCCCGGCAGACCGCCGAGATCGTCGCGGCGCACCTCGGCGTCGACGTGGTGGAGGATCAGCGGCTCGCCGGTGCCCTGGACCTCGATACGGTGACGGCGCTGCTCAAGGACGCCGACGACATGGAACGCCCGGTGCTCGTCGGTCACGATCCCGACTTCAGCGAGCTCGTGTCGATCCTGTCCGATGCGGCGAACGCCCCGATGCGCAAGGGAGCCCTCGCCCGGATCGAGATCGACGGACCGCTCGAGCCCGGAGCCGGGACGCTGCGCTGGATGATCCCGCCGGACGCCCTCAGGCAGTAGGGCCGGGCACGGGCCGCGTTGTGGCGGCCGCGGACGCCGTGCGACGCGCCACGAGGTCACTGGCAGAGATGAGGCCGCCCGGGATCATGCCGCGGGCGATGGACGCCAGGCGGACCGCGACATCGGGTGCGAGGCGGTACCAGATCCACTGGCCGCGCCGTTCGGACATCACGATGCCCGCCTCGCGGAGTACCCGAAGGTGATGCGAGATGGTCGGCTGGCCCACGTCGCCGATCGCGGTGAAGTCGCAGGCGCAGGTCTCGGTCGTGGCCGCCAACTCGCGGACGATCGCGAGGCGCGTCGGGTCGGCGAGGGCGGCCAGGAGGCGGACGTCGGGGTCCTGGGCAGTGGTTCGAGGGGTGCGGGCCATGGCGGCAGGATATCGGTGGATTTCGATATTGACAAGGTGTGTGGGCTCGGCCATATTGACGGCCGTCGATATCGACCCAACGCGTGCCGCACGGAGCGATGACCGGATGACCACCGCCGAACAGACCTCGACCACGAGCCCGAGCCAGACTAGGAGCGCAAGCCCGACCAGGAGCCCGAGCGCCGACGGCATCACTGACGAGGTCAGGACGCGCTACGCGGAAGTCGCCCAGGCCGTGCTCGACCGGCGTCCGTTCCAGTCGGAGGCCACGAACGACTGCTGCAGCCGGTCCGCTGCCGCGGATCCGGCCTGGGGCGAGCTGCTGTACGACGCCAGTGACCGAGCCTCTCTGCCGGAGGCGGCCGTCCTGGCCAGCCTCGGCTGCGGCAATCCGACGGCCGTCGCGGAGCTGCGTCCCGGCGAGGTCGTGCTGGATCTCGGTTCCGGTGGCGGCATCGACGTCCTGCTGTCCGCCTCGCGCGTCGGGCCGACCGGGTTCGCCTACGGCCTGGACATGACCGACGAGATGCTCGAGCTGGCGCGACGCAACGCCGCCGACGCGGGTGCCACGAACGTCGAGTTCCGCAAGGGCCGGATCGAGTCGATCCCGCTCGGCGACGCGTCCGTCGATGTCGTCATCAGCAACTGCGTGGTCAACTTGTCGACCGACAAGGCCGCGGTGCTGGCGGAGGTCGCGCGCGTCCTGCGGCACGGCGGCCGCGTCGGCATCAGCGACGTGGTCGCGGACGATGCCCTGTCCCCCGCCGAGCGCGCCGAGCGTGGCAGCTTCGTGGGTTGCATCGCGGGCGCGTTGTCGTTCGAGGAATATCGAGCCGGCCTCGAGGCCGTCGGCCTCACCGACATCTCCGTCACGCCGACCCACGCCGTCGGCGACGGGTTGCACGGCGCGATCGTACGGGCCACCAAGCCGGCGGGATGGTCGATGGCCGACATCGGAACGGTCGACCTGCCCAAGCCGGTGGCCGGCTTGCCGGTCCTCGCCGAAGGCGGCTGCTGCGGAGCCGGCTGCGGCTGCAGCTGAACCCGGGTCGGCCTACTCGACGGCCGCCGGATAGGGCAGCGCCACCGAATCCGGGGCGACCCGGCTTCGACCCTGGGCGTCGAAGCGGTCCAGGCCCAGGTCCTTGACGTCGATCAGCGAGGTTTTTCCGTGGACCGCGAGGTCCGCCGCCACGCGGGCGACCCCGGGCCCCCACATCATCCCGTGGCCCGCCGCCAGCGCCACGGTGACGCCGTCGATCGGTGTGCCGTCCGGCCGCAGCCCGGGCCCGAGGATCGGGAGATGGTCCGACGTGTAGTCGATGGTGGCCGCCCAGATCTTGCGCAGGCCCAGGTCGCGGGTGAGTGGGACGTAGCCGGCCAGCCGCTCGCGGTAGCGCTCGTACGCGGCCCAGTCGATCTCGCGGGCTTCGCCTGGCGACTCGTCCGGATCGCTCCAGCCGAACAACAGCCCGCCCTCCTCGAGGCGCCAGTACAGCCCGGCCGCGAGGTCGAAGACCATCGGCATCCGCTCGACCGCGAACGCCTCGTGCGATTCGAGGACCGCGACCGTGTGCCGCGCTGCTCCGGCGGGGATGCGCACGCCGGCCACCTGGCCCACCGAGCGCAGCGACGGCCCGCCGGTCAGCAGCACGCGCTCCGTTTCGATGACGCCGTTCGACGTCTCGACGCCGGTCACGCGGGCGCCATCGCTGCTCGTGCGCAGGCCCGTGAACGCGCAGCGTTCGCGCACCTCGACCCCGGCCGCCTGCATGGCCAGCGAATAGGCCCGCACATTCCGAGGCGGATCGATGTACCCGTCGCCCTCGCGGAAGCTGCCGCCGCGATGACCGTCGGCCGCCAGTGTGCCCACGACGGCGGTAGCCTCGGCGGCTTCGAGCCAGCGGACGTCCCCCAGCCCCGCCCGATGCTGCATCTCGACCCGGGCACGACCGAGGCGCTCGTCCTCCTCGGTCACCGCCAGGATCAGGTAGCCGAGCTCGCGGAAGCCGGAATCCGTGCCATACGCGGCCTGCTGGCCGCGGTAGAAGTCGATCGACCAGCGACCGAGAACGACCGTCTCAGGCGTGCCGCCCTGCGCCCGCACGATGCCGGCCGCCCGCGACGAAGCGCCCATGCCGGCCAGCCCCCGCTCGACCACGACCACGCGACCGACGCCGGCCTCGGCGGCGAAGACCGCGGCCCAGCCCCCGATGGTGCCCGCCCCGACGACCACGAGATCCGCCCGGTCGGTCATGCCACCTCCTCGTCAGCCATCGAGCGCCGCCCCTTCGACGCAGGTCGCCACGACGCCGAGTCGCTCCAGTCGCGCGGCGGTGGCCTGACGGCGCACGGTCCAGGCAGCCACATCGAGCCCCGCGGCGCGGGCCCTGGCGAGCGATTCGCGGTCGACGGCGTGCCATTCGACGGAGATGGCACGGCAGTCGAGGTCGGTCGCGATCGCGATCGTCGACGGCTCGAGATCGTGCGCATTCAACCAGCGTGGCCACAACGGCACGAGGCCGGCGATGCGTTTGAGCGTCTCCACGTCGAACGACGACACCGCCGCGTTCACGAGACCCGGTCCCCGCCCTGCCGCCAGCACCTCGACGACCGCCCGGTCGTGCCGACCCTTCAACTCCACGTCGAGGAAGGCCCGATGGGGCAGGGCCGCCAGGACGCTGGCGAGGGTCGGGACCCCGAGATCCGCCAGGACCCTGGCCTGGAGGTCATCGACGGCCTCTAGACGGCGCTGGACCCGTTCCAGCGTCTCGTCGTGCAGCAGGACCGGAACGCCGTCGGCCGACAGCCGGACGTCGAATTCGACGCCATCGCAGCCCGGCACCTTGAGGGCCGCGAGCAGCGCGGGGATCGTGTTCTCGGGCGCGCGCCGCCAATCGCCGCGGTGCGCCAGTCGGAGCGTCTGGCGCGCCACCTAGCCGATCTCGAGCCGGGCGCTGAGGTCGCCGGCCAGCAGGGCGAACGAGAAGGTCGATCCGGACCCTTCGACCGATTCGACCCAGATCCGGCCGCCGTGCTGCTCGACCACGTGCCGGGCGATCGCGAGCCCGAGGCCGGTGCCGCCGCCAGCCTCCGCGCGAAGGCGCGCTCGGTCGACCTTGTAGAAGCGCTCGAATACGCGGTCCTGGGCATCGCGCGGGACGCCCACCCCCTGGTCCTGCACCGACGTGATGACCTCGTCGCCGTCGTGGCGCACCCGGATCACGATCTCGCCGCCGTCCGGACTGAACTTGACGGCGTTGTGGACGAGGTTGACGACGACCTGGCCCAGCCGAGCGCCGTCGCCGCGGACGGGTGCGACCCCGTCGGGCGTCTCCACCCGGAACGTCACGCCCTGGCGGTCGGCGAACAGGCGCAGGCGCTCCGCCGACTGTGCGGCCAGGCGGGCCATGTCGAGGCCATCGACGAGGTGGAGGGTGCCGCCGCTCTCGATGCGTGACAGGTCGAGCAGCTCGTTGACCATCTGGACCAGGTGGCCGGTCTCGACCTCGATCTTGCCGATGCGATCGCGCATCTTCGGCGGCAACCCGACGTCGGTCGCGTCCGCTTCGCGCGACAGGGTCTCGGCGAGCAGGCTCACCGTCGTCAACGGCGTGCGCAGCTCGTGCGAGAGGTTGTCGATGAACTCGGTGCGGATGCGCTGGAGTCGACGGAGCTCCGACACGTCGGCGACGACGAGCCACAGGCCGCCGCCCTCGGCACGCCGGCCCAGGACCGTCAGGGTCGGGCCGTCCGCGTCGGCGCGGCGAAGCTCGGCCCGCGCGGTGCCCTGGCCGAGCGCTGTCTGCGCCATCGACTCGATTCCGGCGTCGAGGAAGGCTTCCATCACCGAGCGGCCCGGAAGCGTGCC
>JAXDKY010000155.1:0-8247 GCA_034666885.1 Chloroflexota bacterium | reverse complement strand
GACCCCGACACCGCGCCTGCCACTGCCGAGCCTGCCACTGCCCAGCCTCCCGGTTCCGAGCCTGCCCATCCCGACCCTCCCTGCGCTCCCGACGCCGACCCCCTCGATCCCGGGCGTCCTCCCGACCCCGACGCCATCGATCCCGGGCCTTCTCCCAACGCCTACGCCCACCCCGGGCGCCTCCGATGACGGGACCAGTTCTCCGCCCGGCACCGGGTCGTCGCCGTCACCCTCACCCGACCCCTCGATCGGAGCCACGGCTTCGGGCGGATCGGGCGGCGCCGGGGGCACCGGCGGGGGCGGTGGCGCTGCCCCGGGCGACCTCTTCGCTCTGCCGGCTCTCGAGCCGACCGGCATCGATGCCGTGATCGACGGGACGTTCGGTGGATTCGGTGGCATCGAGTGGGCAGTCCCGGCGTTCGCGCTGACGGTGCCCGGCCTGCTGCTGATCCTCGCCGTCATTGCCCAGGGACTCGTCAGCCTTGCCTGGCTGCCGATGGTCAAGCGCTGGCTTGGCGGCTTCGGTGTCCGACGGCGGCGAAGTGCCGAAACGCAGGGGGCGAGCTAGGTCCGGCGAGTCGGCGTCAGCCGGCAGGTTTCTTCTTGCGCGGCGCTCGCTCCAGCTGGCCGGCTCGGTCCGGCCACTCGTAGCCCTGCCACGGGTCGTAGTCCGGGTCGAGGGCTTCCTGCATCGGCCGCTCGTCTTCGGGAACGTGGGTGAGGTTCACCCGGACCCGATACCAGAGTGAGGATCGACCGCGCATGCCGTCGACCAGCACGTCTGCCGGTTCGAGCGCGTCGGCCGCCTTGGGATGGCGGGCCTTCCAGCGCTCGAGACCCTCGAGCGCTTCCGCCTTCGACGCGGCACGCGAGATCTCGATGACGGGGACGTTGGTCTTGCGCCGGCCGGTCGGCGTCGGGCGCGAGCCTTCCCACTCGGTCGGCAGTCCGGCGTTCGGGTCGCCGGCGGCGACGGCGGCCGCTCGTTCCGCGGCTACCTCCGGCGGCGGCCCGCCCGCCTCGCCGCGGCCGTGCTCGTATTCGGAATCGGGCCGGCGCTTGCGGGACGGCTGGACGCGCGGCGGCTCCCCGGCCTGCTTCGCGTAGTTCGGTGGCCAGGGGGCATCGCCCTCGCCTTCCGCCTCGTGCCTGCGCGAGAGCTCGAGGAGCGCTTCCAGCGAGCCCACCGCCTCGTCGATGCCGGCGCCCGGGTCGCCGATCTCCGCGAACCGCGCCGGCACGGTCGCGATCGTGAACGCCTCCGCCTCCACGGTCGGCACCTCGTCCCAGGTCAGCGGCGTGGAGACCCGCGCGTCGGGCAGCGGCCGGACCGAGTACGCCGACGCGACCGTGCGGTCCTTGGCGTTCTGGTTGTAGTCGAGGAACACGCCGTGGCGTTCCTCCTTCCACCACTTGGAGGTGGCGGCATCGGGGACGCGTCGCTCCACGTCGCGTGCCAGCGCGAGGGCCGCCCGTCGGACCTCGGGGTACGTCCAGTCCCGCGAGATCCGGACATTGATGTGGATCCCGCGCGTGCCCGACGTCTTGGGCCAGCCGTCGAGGCCCACATGGGCCAGCGCCTCGCGCGTCGCCAGCGCGACCTCGCGGATCTGCGGCCACTTCACCCCGGGCACCGGGTCGAGGTCGACGCGCAACTCGTCGGGGTGGTCCAGGTCGTCGGCCCGGACGGGATGCGGGTTCAGGTCGATGCAGCCCAGGTTGACGATCCAGATGAGTGCGGCCGCCTCGTCGACGACGATCTCGTCGGCCGTCCGCCCGGACGGGAAGGTCAGCTCGGCGGTCCGGATCCAGTCGGGCGTGTTGTCGGGCGCCCGCTTCTGGAAGAACGGCTCCTTCGTGATGCCGTCCACGAATCGCTTGAGCGCCATCGGCCGCCCGCGGACGCCGGTCAGCGCGCCGTCGGCGACCGCCAGGTAGTAGTGGACGACATCGAGCTTCGTGTACCCGGCGTCCGGGAAGTACACCTTCTGGGGATTCGAGATCGAGACCTCGTGGCCGCCGATCTCGAGGATCTCCTTGGGCGTCGCCATGGCCCGAAGAGTAGCGTGACGACGCACACTAGATCGATAACGCGCCGTCGATATCGCCGTGGCCGTTCGTCGTGATACTGAGCGGCGACGACCCGTAGCGCCGACACGCGCGCAGAGGAGACCCACCATGCAATACGCCCTGTTGATCTACACGGAGGAGCCGACCGAGGAGCCGCCGGCCGAGGCGATGGCCCAGCAACTGGCCGCCTACGACGTGTTCACCAAGCACGTCACCGACCGTGGCGCGATGCGAGCCGGCGAGGCGCTCCAGCCGATCGCGTCGGCGACCACCGTCCGCGTCCGTGACGGCCAGACGATCGCGACCGACGGACCGTTCGCCGAGACCAAGGAGGTCCTCGGCGGGTTCTACCTCGTCGAGGCGGCCGACCTGGACGAGGCCATCGCGTACGCGGCGATGATCCCGGGCGCGGTCCACGGCTCGATCGAGGTGCGACCCATCTTCGACTTCGGCACCACATCGGCAGAGGCGGCGGCGCAAGCGGTGGGCGCCGACTGACCACGCGAGACCCGTCCCCGCACGAGGTCGTCGATCGCCTGTTCCGCGCTGAGTCGGGGCGAGCGGTCGCGACGCTCATCCGCGTCCTCGGCGACTTCGACCTGGCCGAGGAGGCCGTCCAGGAAGCCTTCGTCACGGCGCTGGAGACCTGGCCGGTCCGGGGCGTGCCGGACAACCCGGGCGCCTGGATCACGACGACGGCACGCAATCGCGCCATCGATCGGTTGCGTCGTCGTCGACGACTGCGGGACAAGACGGAGAAACTCGCGCGGGACGCCGCGGTCGAGGCGGAGCTCGCCACCATCGAGCCCGACGAGACCGTCGCGAACGAAGCCGACATGCCGATCACCGACGATCGCCTTCGACTGATCTTCACGTGCTGCCATCCGGCGCTGCCGATGGACGGGCGCGTGGCGCTGACCCTGCGCACGCTCGGTGGCCTCACGACGCCCGAGATCGCCCGCGCCTTCCTGGTCCCGGAGCCGACCCTCGCCCAGCGGCTGGTCCGGGCGAAGCGCAAGATCCGCGACGCCGGCATCCCCTATCGGGTGCCACCGATGGACCTGCTCCCCGAGCGCCTCGACGGCGTCCTCAAGGTCCTCTACCTGGTCTACAACGAGGGCTACGCGGCGTCGTCCGGCGATGCCCTGGTCCGGCGCGAGCTGAGCAACGAGGCGATCCGGCTGGCCCGGACCGTGGTGTCGCTGCTCCCCGACGAGCCGGAGGCGGCCGGGCTGCTGGCACTCATGCTGCTCCACGATGCCCGTCGCGAGGCGCGCGTCGGGCCGAGCGGCGACCTCATCCTGCTCGAGGACCAGGACCGGACGCGCTGGGACCAGGCCCGGATCGCGGAAGGCCGCGCCCTCGTCGAGCGAGTCCTGCCCACGGGTCGGGTCGGGCCGTACCAGCTCCAGGCGGCGATCGCGGCACTCCACGACGAGGCCACCGATGCGGCCGCGACCGACTGGGCCCAGATCGCCGCGCTCTACCTGGCCCTCGTCCGGCTCGACCCGTCGCCGGTCGTCCGCCTCAACCACGCGGTCGCGGTCGCCATGGCCGACGGTCCGGCCATCGGCCTCGCGATGATGGACGGCCTCGTGGACGAGGGCTCGCTCGCGAGCTATCCGTACCTGCACGCGGGTCGCGCCGACCTGCTACGACGGCTCGGGCGGCGTTCGGAGGCCGGGGCGGCGTACCGGCACGCGCTCACGTTGACCACCAACCGCGCCGAACACAGCTACCTGGAGCGACGTCTCGGCGAGGTCGAGGCTGAGGCCCAGGGACCGGCGCCCAGGCCGACCTGAATCGGGGCGGCGGTCAGACCAGCAGTCGCAGCACGCGGACCGTCTTGCTCGCGACGTCCTCGAGATCCTCGACCGTCGGCACCTCATAGCGCGCCAGTTCGGCCAGGCCGACGACCGGCAGGTGCGCCCGACCGGGGTCGCCGGTCAAGACGAGCGCGCCGCGCTCGACCAGCCCACGGAGCCAGGGTGCCATCCGCGCCGCGAGCTCCGGCTCGTACCAGAGGTCGCCGACGAGGACGACGTCCCAGCCGCCGTCGGTGCCGATCGGGTCGGCTTCCTCGACGTTCAGGGTCACGCCATTGGCCGCCGCGTTCAGCCGGCAGGCCTCGACGGCGAAGACCTCGATGTCGATCGCGCTGACTTCGCTCGCCCCCGCCATCGCGGCGGCGATGGCCACGATCCCGCCACCGCAGCCGATGTCCGCGATGCGCCGGCCACGGACGAGGTCGGCGTCGTCGAGGACGTGGCGCGCCAGCGCCTGGCCACCGGCCCATGCCCACGCCCAGTACGGCGGCGGCACCGCGGGACGGGCGTCCGCGAGGGCCGCCGCCTCCCAGAGCTCCATGGACAAGCCGCCCGTCCGAAGGGTGATCTCGGGGACGATCGGGGCCGCCTCGGCCGTCGTGTGCTCGACGATGAAGGTCCGTCGTTCTTCCGGGGTCATGGTCGGAGTGTGATGCCGCCGGCGGCTCGCGGCGAGGCGCGCCCGCTACCATCGCGAGCGTGACCGCGCGATGGCTCGAGCTCTTCGACCGGCGATCGGTGGCCCTCGCGGCCTCGGCGGCGACCATCCTCCTGCCGCTCCTGTTCGTGCTCGCCATCCCGGATCCGCTCGAGCAGGCGTTCGGCATCGACTTCGCGCTGTACCGCGACGTCGCGGCTCGATGGCTGGCCGGCGGACCCTTCTACGAGCCGCACCAGCTCGCCGGTCCGTACGTGGTCGCCCACGGCGACATCCTGTACCCGCCGGTCGGCCTGTGGGTGTTCGTGCCCTTCACGGTCCTGCCGGCGTTCCTCTGGTGGGCGATCCCGGCGGCGCTGACCGTCTGGGCGATCGTGCGGGTCCGCCCGCGACCGGCGGTCTGGCCCCTCATGGCCCTCTGTCTCGCCTGGCCCACCACGCCGCTGAAGATCTGGACCGGCAACCCCGTGATCTGGGCGTTGGCGGCGATGTCGGTCGCCATCGTGTATCGCTGGGCCGCGCCGTTCGCACTCCTGAAACCGAGCCTGTTCCCGTTCGCGCTGTTCGGGGTGCGGGAGCGCACCTGGTGGGTGGGACTCGCGGTGTTCCTCGCCCTGTGCCTTCCATTCGGCGGGTTGTGGGTCGACTGGCTCGCATCGGTGCTCAACTCACGTGGCAGCGGACCGCTCTATTCGGTCCTCGAGGCGCCGATGCTCCTGCTGCCGCTCGTGGCGTGGGCGGGCCGGACGCGACTGGTGAGCCGAGCATCACCGCCATAAGGCACATCCGGGCCGTGGCGTTGCAGACTCGTGACAAGGCGCCGAAGGGGGTGGCCGGACCGGGGTCACCTGTCTAGAGTGCCTGAGATGACCGAACTCGCCCACGAGCCGGCCGTCGGCGGCGTGGATCCGTTCCTGCGACTCGTGGAGTCCGTGGCGTCGCGCTACGAGCCAGCCGAGGCGGAGGGCGGCCACGACTACCGGAGCTTCCTCGAGGCGCTCGGCGTGGCCGTGTACACCACCGACGCGGCGGGCGCCATCACGTATTTCAACGAGGCTGCCGCAGAGCTATGGGGCCGTCGCCCCGAACTCGGCGAGGAGTGGTGCGGCTCCTTCAAGCTGTTCTGGTCGGACGGTAGCCCGCTGGCGCACGGCGATTGCCCTATGGCCATCGCGTTGAAGGAGGGCCACTCGGTCCGCGGCTTCACCGCGATCGCCGAACGTCCGGACGGCAGCCGTATCGACTTCCAGCCGTACCCGACGCCCCTATATGACCGGAAGGGTCGCCTGATCGGGGCGGTCAACGTCCTCGTCGACATCACCGAGCGCCGGCGGATGGAGGATGACCTCCGCTCGACCGCCCAGGCGCTCGCCCTCTCGAACGGGGTCAAGGACGAGTTCCTCGGCCTGATCTCGCACGAGCTGCGCACGCCGGTGACCACCATCTACGGGAATGCCCAGCTGCTGCGCGACCGGATCGCCCGATTGCCCGAGGCTGAGCGAGTCGACATGGTCACCGACATCGCCGAGGACTCGGAGCGGCTGCTCGCCATCATCGAGAACCTGCTGCTGCTCAGCCGGATGCAGTCGGGGACATCGTCGGAGCTCGAGCCCCAGGTCCTGGGTCACGTGATCCGCCAGGGGGTCGCCGAATTCAGCCGCCGCCACCCCGACCGCGACGTGGTCTACACGGAGGTGCCCGGCCATCACGTGATCGTCGAGGCGGACCAGACCCATCTCGTGCTCCTGCTGCAGAACCTGCTGTCCAACGCGCACAAGTACGGCGGCGCCGACGGCGCGATCGAGATCCACCTCGACACGACCGAGACGGAGGCCTGCGTCCGGGTCCTGGATCGGGGCCTGGGCCTGGCCGACGCCGACATCGAACGGCTCTTCGCGCCGTTCTACCGGACCTCCGAGGCGCAGAAGACCGCCGGCGGGCTGGGTCTCGGCCTGCCCGTCTGCGAGCGCATCGTGACCGCGCTCGGTGGCCGGATGTGGGCGGCCCATCGGGACGGCGGCGGATCGGAATTCGCGTTCGCTCTGCCCCTCGCGCCCTCGCCCGGCGAGGGGGACTAGGCTCACGCCGTGAAGGGCGCCAACCGGCTCGTCGCGCTCATCGAGCACCCCTCCGACGGGCCCCGGCCCGAAGTCGAGATCTCCGAGCGCCGACGGCTGCGCCCGGTCGACCGCGAAGGCGGATGACCCCGGCCCAAGCGCTTCGGACCGTACCGCCGGAGGCGCGGCCCGAGGCCGCGCTCGCCGCCGTGGTGCACGGTGAGGCCGACGTCGACGCGGTCCGAAGCGCCGCGCAGGGCTGCCACGCCTGCGACCTCTGGGAACGGGCGACCCAGACCGTCTTCGGGCAAGGGCCGGTGCCCGCGCGGTTGATGCTGGTCGGGGAGCAGCCCGGCGACCAGGAGGACGTTCGCGGCGAACCGTTCGTGGGACCCGCCGGTCGCATCCTCGACCAGGCGCTCGAGGCGGCCGGCATCGATCGGCAGACCGTCTTCGTCACGAACGTCGTGAAGCACTTCAAGTGGCGTCCGGCGGCGTCCGGCAAGCGCCGCCTGCACGAGCGGCCGAACCGGACGGAGATCGGTGCCTGCTTGCCGTGGGTCGAGACAGAGCTCGCGCTGGTGCGTCCCGAGGCGTTGGTGCTGCTCGGAGCGACGGCGACCGCGGCGCTCGTTGGTCCCAAGGTCAGCGTGACGCGTGACCACGGCGTGGCGCTGGCCTCGGAGCTCGCGCCGCTGGTCGTGGCGACCGTCCATCCATCGGCCGTGCTTCGGGCCCGCGGCAGCGACGCCCGCGACGAGCTCCAGGCGGGCCTGGTCGCGGACTTGGAGGCGGTCGCGCGCCAGCTGGCCCGTTCCTAGGCGGGATCCGGACGGCTGGGGCGCGGAATCCGCCCGGATCAAGGTGTGGTCAGGCTGCACCGGACATTCTTCCCACGCTCGGATTGCCCCTTTCGTACCGATTCGGTGCCGGTGTACCCTGCGGAACCGGCGGCGGCCCTCCCGGCTGCCGCCTTCGCAAGGAAATCGCCGTGCGGACCATCGCAGTCGTCAACCGGAAGGGCGGAAGCGGCAAGACCACGACCGCTGTCAGCCTTGCGGCGGCGCTCGCCGAACGTGGGCTGCCGACGCTGCTGATCGACCTCGATCCCCAGGGCAGCGCGACCGCGTGGCTGTCCGATGCCGTCGACGATCGCGCCTCCTTCGATGCGTTCACGAGCTCGCGGGACCTTGGCGCGGCGGCGGTGAGGACCCAGGTGCCGGGTCTCGAGATCGTGCGCTCGTCGGCCTGGTTGCTGACGGCCGAGCAGACGCTGAAGGGCGACATGAGCGTCGGTGTGATGCGCGCCATCGAGCGGCTCCGGCCGGACTGGGCGTTCCTGGTGATCGACTGCCCGCCGTCGCTGTCGTACCTCTCGGTCGGTGCGCTGATGGGCGTCCGCGAGGTGGTCATCCCGGTCGAAGCCCATTCCATCGCGCTGTCCGGGGTGGCAGCCGTCGTGCGCGAGGTCAGCCGGCTGCAGGCGACACTCAACCCGGTCCTTTGGGATCCCCTCATCGTCCCCTGCCGGGTGAATCGAACGCGTCACGCGCAGCAGGTCATCGCCGCGCTGGATGAGCGCTATGGCTGGCTTCTGGCCCATGCCCGGATCCGCGAGAGCATCCGGTTCGCCGAG